>JAILKW010000138.1 GCA_024693455.1 Lachnospiraceae bacterium | reverse complement strand
TTATATGCTTCCACCCGGAAAGTGGAGTGATAGGAGCTATATGATCTGGACGAAAGTGACGAGGGAACCGGTGACATGAAGATGATGCCGGTTCTTGCCATGCCGTTTCTGATCATGGCATTGTTCTATTTCACTTGCAGAATGCCGGAGGCGGTAATCAGATGATATAAGTGTAAGCGAATACAAAGAAGCCCCGCTGTTTAGGAGATGCGTTCATGGCTGCCGTCAGAGGCGATCGGAGGTTGACTTATGACAAGATCAGAAAGTAAAAGATTTTCAAAGGCACTTGCATTTGCGGCTGAAAAGCATGCGGAGCAGAGAAGAAAGGATAAGTCTCCGTATATTCTTCACCCTGTCAAAGTCGCGATGTTTTTGAGTGATAACGGTTATGATTTAAGATATCAAATTGTTGGTCTGTTTCATGATCTTCTCGAAGATACGGATACAACGACAGATGAATTGCGGGATTTCTGTGATGAAGAAATGATTGAGGCAATTCAATTAGTTACCAAAAGTGCAGATTACAATGAGAAGGAATATATCGAAGCGATTCTAAACAATCCGATTGCGAAAGCAGTAAAAAATGCTGATCGAATAGATAATTTAAGAGATCTGAAAAATCAGGAAGATATAGAATTCAGAAAAAGGTATTTACATGATACAGAACAGTATTTTGTTGGTAAGTTTTCGGAGGAACTGGATCGGATCTGGTCCGGATCATGATGAACTATCTGGATTGCTATAAAATTATAAAAACGGATAGTTCAAAAACTACCCGTTTTTTGTTGCACGCAAACGATAGCTGCGGCTGTAATTATCGTGTACACGCGATAAAACATAGGATATAACATCGTGACAATATGATAGTTGGAGGTAAACATGAATCATAACATATTGAAACAGGTTATTTTAATAAACTCTATCAACAGGTCTATCTGCGAACACACCGGTTCCTGCCGGAATTAAGAAATAGACTTTATTTGACAGACAGTCATCCAATCATCTGTATAAGTAAGTACCACAAAATCATAAAACACATCGTATCTTTCTTGCGCCAGGGAATCTGATACGCTGCTTACCTCCGAAGATGACATTACAGCATCATCCGGCATGGTTTGTGAAGCAGCATATGCAGCAAATTCATTTGAAAATGCAATAAGCATTACGGCGGTATTTTTATTAAAATATAAAATGAGTTACACTTTTAGATATAAAAATATACAGCAAATTGAGAAAAAACCACATTTGAAAGTTGAAAAAATGAAAAATATGGCGTATTCTACAAGTGAAAGAGAGGACTTGAAATATGCTTATTCAATTTAATTTTAAAAATTTTAAGTCATTTAGAGACGAGGCTACCTTAGATCTCTCCGCGGCAAAGATGTCGGAATTCAATGATCGAGTTATCAGAATCGGTAACGAAAGAATCCTTCCTGTGGCAGCAGTATATGGTGCGAATGCCAGCGGAAAGTCAAATGTATATAGTGCTTTTGAATATATGGTGAATTATGTAATTAATTCTTTGCATTTTGGAGATGATCCTAAGCAGTTTAATGATAATCGCCCGACACCATTTCTGTTTGATAGTGTTTCAGAGAATGAAGAGTCGAGTTTTGAAGTGTATTTCACGGTACCCGGAGATAAAACAGAAAAGAGCTATCATTATGGATTTTGTATTGGTAAGGAGGGGGTGACCGAGGAGTGGCTTAATTATAAGGCAAAGAGTGCAAGAAAGTATGCACCTGTTTTTTACAGATCCGTCAAAGACAACGAGCTTGATTTATCCGGTTTACCTAAGCCGGCCAAAACAAATATCGAAGTAGCGCTTGATAAGCAAGTGCTTATCGTTTCCTTAGGAGCAAAACTGAAAATCGACAAGTGCAAACTGGTCCGTGATTGGTTCCTCGATAATGAGTTTGCAGATTTTGGAAATGAATATACCAACCTCTTTATGTCGAGGAGACTTCCTGCGGGATTTGCTGAGGATAAAACTGTTCAGCAGAAGGTCGTGCAGTACTTTGCATCATTTGATGAACATATAAAGGGTTTCAATGTGGAAGAGGTACCGGCTGAAGGTGATTCTAAAGAATCAACCTATAAGATTAATTCGATCCATAAGAAGATTGATTCTGACGATGTGGCTGAAATACCGTTGGGAATGGAATCGGCCGGGACACTTAAGATGTTTGCCCTGTACCCTGAATTACAGGAAGTTATGCAAAAGGGAAGTATCTATTTTATTGATGAGTTGAATGCAAGATTACATCCGCTCCTTGTGAGAAATTTTATCCTTCTGTTTTTAAATCCGGAGGTGAATGTGAATCATGCGCAGCTTATCTTTACAACGCATGATACCTGGCAACTTTCCAATCAGTTGCTCAGAAGAGATGAGATTTGGTTTACAGAGAAGGATGCGGATGGCGTATCAACATTATATTCTTTGGCTGACTTTGTAGACGAGGATGG
>JAILKW010000108.1 GCA_024693455.1 Lachnospiraceae bacterium | reverse complement strand
CTTATTCCTTCTGTACCGGATCGTTGATATCACCAGAAAAACCAGTGAAAAAAGGAAAAATGAAGCCGAAAGAAATGACAGTATCCAAACAAGAGGATAACACATTGCTTCCTCGTCAAAGAAGATACTTATAACAATTATCAGGCTGAACAATCCCAGGATAATGCCTATCACCGTAAAGATAAAACTTAATATTATATGTTTCTTTTTATTCATTGACCCTCCTTTCCTTCATACGGTTTTATTACATACACTACTGTAAGACGCAGCAAGTGTCAGATCTGCGAACGTCTTTATTTCCGAAAGATCATATGCAACTTAACCAATAAGGGTTCGCAACAATGTAATTTCTTTCCTTTATATCATATATGTTTGCTTAAATAAATATCTCCTTATGTCGGCATTCTGTTTTTTACGACATAACGCACTTTCCGGTAACAGAAACAGGGATCCCAAAATGCTGGTTTCTAAATATACATAGCGAAAATTTACAACTTTAACACAATTATTATCGCAGAACTGTTATTATAAAACAAAAATATCTTTATTATGAGGCATGAAAATATGAATAAAAAATTATCTGGTCTATGCAGATGGATGGTCATTGTATCTGTTTTTCTTGTTATGACAGGATGTAAGGCAAACAATAATCCAGAAAGCAGTACTGCCGTTATCAACACCACAGTACTTGAAGAAGACGAATATGGCAACACCATACTTTCGGTTAATTCGGATGACCTTTTACGGGCGGGCTTTGAATTTGGAGACAGTCTGGATATTGTTTTTGAAAATGGAAAGAAATATAATGATATCCCTTTTTATAGTGGTTATTATAATCAGCCGGGTGAAATGCTGATGCTTATTTACGGCAGCAATGAACATCCGCTGCTTGCGATCAATTATGGACAATTTTATGAGTCTGAAAATATTGAAGATGGAATGAAATTGGAAATTTCAATTCATGAGAAAGGAAAAGAAATTTTCACTCAGGAGATGGGGAATCTGTCCTATAGTAATAATAGAGAAGATTATTCATCAGATGAAGAATTTATTAATGCAAGAGAAGTAGCGGTGGGAAATATTTTACCGGGTATGCTCTATAGAAGTTCCAGTCCTTTTAATCCTGAAATCGGCAGAAATGAATATGCGTCAGAATACGCCGGGAAGCATAAAATATCCACGGTTCTTGATCTGGAGGATGACGTGGAAAAAATGGCAGCTTATGGTGAACTGCCTGAATATTCACAGAAGCTGTTGGACAGCAATGGAGTGATCTTAAATACTATGAAGATCGATTATAAATCAGAAGACTTTTCAAATAAACTTGTCTATGGTTTTAGTGAATTATTAAAAAAAGACGGCCCTTATCTTATCAATTGTAAGGAGGGGAAGGACCGTACAGGCTTTACGGCTATGGTCCTTGGGGGATTGTGCGAAGCGACTGTTGAAGAGCTTGAGGAAGATTATATGATGTCTTACCAGAATTATTACGGTATTACAAAATCGGATGAAGACAGGTACGAGTTTTTCATCAATGGAAATTTTATTCCAATGCTTGAATACATATTAGATACGGATGATTTTACGTTGTCGGGGAAAGAGATATCAGACAGGACCAGGGAATATCTTCTGCGTATCGGAATGAATGAGGATGATATTAATATGTTGAAGACGAAGCTCACAGGAAAATGAAAATATTTATTAGAATTACAGTCAAGTATGACAAGTAAATCCAAATCATAGTTATCTAAAAAGGCTTCATAGGAGCACAAACGCATCCTTGAAGCCTTTTTCCTTTGTTAAACACGCTGTAGCAAAAACCAAGGCAACGTTCCGGTACAAAACTCTCAGGCCTTATAAACCTGTTCCCCATCTATGAAAGTAGCAAGACACCTGGCCTTTTCTACCTCTGCCAGATCATCCTTCAGGAAATCCTTATCGAATACCGTAAGGTTGGCCAGCTTTCCGATTTCAAGAGATCCCATGCGATCTTCCTCATGCCAGCTGTATGCCACACTGCTGGTTATCGCCTTCAATGATTCCATCCTGCTGATGTTCTGGTCCTCATGCCTGCACATTTCTTTGCCATTGGAGGGCAGGTATCCGATCGTTCCAAGGCAGATCGTCCACGGAGCACTGAGAGTGGGAGAAGCCGGATAGTCAGTGTGAGAAACAACCAAAGCTCCCTGATCCAGAAAATCCTTTACGGGGAATCCGGCATCCGCCTTTTCCTTTCCCACATAGTCTACCATTAACTTATATAATGTATAAGACTTTTCCACCCACATAAGTCCGACGACGGCAACGATGTTATACCCGGCTATCCTCTTAATATCCTCCTGCTTTACCGCCTGCAGG
>JAILKW010000105.1 GCA_024693455.1 Lachnospiraceae bacterium | reverse complement strand
CGAGGATGTTTTAAACAAGTGCTGCAGCATAGGATTTTCTCACAGTGAGCAAAGTGTGCGCATAGTTGAGCGCATTGAAAAAAACGGAGAGGGTTTAAATCTTACCTGGGAAGTGATAGATGGTATAAGAAATCATCAGACAGAAGGTAAGCCTGCCACTCCGGAAGGAAAGATAGTAAGGATTTCGGATAAGATCGCCTATGTCAGTTCGGATATAGATGATGCAATAAGAGGAAAGATCCTTACAGAAGACGATATTCCAAAAGAAATAAGAAACACACTCGGCTTTTCCGTTAGAGAAAGGCTGGATACCATGGTTCATGATGTTGTGACAAACAGTATGGATTCGCCGGATATAAAGATGTCCGAGGAGGTCCATGAGGCCATGATAGAGCTTCGCCGTTTTTTGTTTAAGCACGTATACAGGAATCCCGAGGCAAAGGGAGAAGAAGTTAAGGCGAAGCGGATGATAAAGATGATATATGAGTACTATACCGGACATTTTGATGCCATACCCGAAAAGTTTGTACACGAGGTAATGGATGAGGGAGACAGCGAGGAAAGGATAATAGCAGATTACATAGCCGGTATGACGGACAGTTACTTGTGTCAGAAATTCTCCGAATATTTCGTTCCGGAGGCATGGGAGGTTAACAGGTATTAATGCCTTATTATGACAGTGAGATAATAGAAGAGGTCAGATCACGGTCTGATATAGTGTCCGTGATCTCAAAATACGTTAATCTGAAAAAAAGCGGCAGTTCCTATACGGGACTTTGTCCGTTTCATAATGAAAAAACCCCTTCCTTCCATGTGACGCCATCAAAACAGATATATCACTGCTTTGGCTGCGGAGCGGGAGGAGATGTTTTTAATTTTATCTGCAATTACGAGAATGTTTCGTTTAACGAGGCTCTTTCAATGCTTGCAGCAGATTGCGGAGTAAGTCTTCCCGAGCGACATATGGGGGAAGAGGAAAAAAGGGCCAGGTCGAGGCGTGAGCAGATACTTGCAGCCAATAAGGATGCTGCATACTATTATTATTCCGTATTAAGAAGTCCCAAAGGGAAAGATGCAATGGAATATTTCAATGATCGCGGGCTTTCGGAGACAACAATTAAAAATTTCGGTCTCGGATATTCGGAGTTTGGCGGTTTGTATGCATTCCTCAGAAAAAAAGGCTACAATGATGACATTTTAAAGGATACGGGACTTATAAAATATTCTGAGACAGAAGGAGCTAAAGATAAGTTTTGGAACAGAGTGATGTTTCCCATAATGGATGCTTCATCAAGGGTGATCGCCTTTGGAGGAAGATTAATGGGAGACGGAAAACCAAAATATCTTAATTCCCCCGAGACCCCTGTTTTTCACAAAAGCAGCACATTATATGCTCTTAATATAGCAAAAAGAAGCCGAAGAGAAGGGTTTATTTTATGTGAAGGATATATGGACGTTATTTCTCTTCATCAGGCCGGATTTGATAATGCTCTTGCATCTTTGGGGACAGCACTTACAGAACAACATGCCGGGATTCTTTCGCGATATTCCAATGTTATTTATCTGTCATATGACAGTGACGGCGCAGGGACTAAGGCAGCTGTAAGAGCGGCTGAAATTTTCAAACGGATAGGTATTATGCCAAGGGTTGTAGATCTGTCGCCCTATAAAGATCCCGATGAACTTATTAAGACTGAAGGGGCCGATGAGTATGAAAACAGACTGAAAAATGCAAAAAACGCTTTTCTTTTCACAATAGAGGTGTTGCTGAGAGATTATGATATGTCCGATCCCGGACAAAAGACTCTGTTTCAGAATGAGATTGCGATCAGACTTTCCGATTTTTCAAATGAGATGGAAAGAAACAATTATCTCGAAGCAGTTTGCAGGGAGTATTCAATAGATCCAAAGACAATGATAAGGGCAGTGGCTAAGATAGCTGCGGAGGAATCACTTAAAAGTCCTTCAGAGCGAAAAAGAGCTATTCCGGAGGATCCTACAGAACCGAGAAGTAAAAAAAAGGAGTCTGTAAAGAGGGATGAAGGAATTGTGAGACTTCAGATGCTCCTGCTGAAATGGATGACTGATGAACCGGCATTATATAAGAAAGTAAAAAAGTTCATCACCACGGAAGATTTTGATGAAGGAATAATAAAAAGTGCCGCTGAAGTCATATACAAAAGTTTGGAAGAAGGAAGAGAGCCTGATATAGGTGTTCTTTTATCCGAGTATAAAGAAGATGAAGATCAAAGAGCCTTATCCCGACTTTTCTTTGAAAATGTAGATGGTATGGATGATCCCTTAAAAAGATCAAAAGCACTTTCAGAGGCAGTACTTCGTATAAAAAAACATGGGCTTGATAAGAATGCGGGAAAAGACGGTGAAAATGCTCTTAAGAGTCGTATTGAAGGCAGGAAGATTTTGGCGGAGATAGAAAAGACTGCATTTTAACTCAGTCGGAGAAATCCACCACCTCTAAGCGTTAGCGTAGGTGGGGGTTATGAGCGAGTCTTGACTTCAATTTGTCCGGAAACGCTTATGGAGTCCTAATACGAGTCATTATGATAATTACACCCGGGTGGGTGTATATATAAAAAGTAAAGGTAGGTTTGCTAATGGCAGAAAAGAAAAAAATTAAGAAAAAAGAGGAAGAAATTCAGAGCGATCGTGCGGTTGTTATTGAAAAGAAGCTCAGCGAACTTCTTGAGATCGCCAAGAAAAAGAAGAATGTCCTTGAACATCAGGAGATAGAAGACTATTTCAAGGATATGCACTTAAACGACAAGCAGTTTGAACGAATTCTCCACTTCCTTGAAAAAAACGGTATAGATGTACTTCGCATGGGTGATGTGGACGTTGATACGGATGATGATTTCGTTCCGGAGGAAGAAGAAGAGATCGATATGGAAACGATCGATCTGTCTGTTCCGGACGGAGTTTCCATTGAAGATCCCGTCAGGATGTATCTTAAGGAGATCGGTAAAGTTCCGCTCCTTACGGCAGATGAGGAGATAAATCTTGCCAAGCGTATGGAAAACGGAGATCAGGAAGCAAAACGCAAGCTTGCTGAAGCAAACCTCAGACTGGTAGTTTCCATTGCCAAAAGATATGTTGGAAGGGGTATGCTTTTCCTTGATCTTATTCAGGAAGGAAACCTCGGACTTATTAAGGCCGTGGAAAAATTTGATTACCGAAAAGGTTATAAATTTTCAACCTATGCAACATGGTGGATACGTCAGGCCATAACAAGAGCCATTGCCGATCAGGCAAGGACAATACGTATACCTGTCCATATGGTTGAGACAATAAACAAGCTTATCCGTGTGAGCAGACAGCTCCTTCAGGAACTCGGACGTGAACCTACTCCCGAAGAAATTGCTGAGGAGATGGAGCTTCCGGTTGAAAGAGTCAGAGAGATCCTTAAGATTTCACAGGAGCCGGTTTCGCTTGAGACTCCCATAGGAGAGGAAGAGGATTCTCATCTTGGGGATTTTATTCAGGATGATAATGTACCTGTTCCTGCAGATGCAGCTACATTTACCCTTCTAAAGGAACAGCTCGGAGAAGTACTTGATACTCTTACGGAAAGAGAGCAGAAGGTCCTCATCCTTAGATTCGGACTTGAAGATGGAAGAGGCCGTACTCTCGAAGAGGTAGGTAAAGAATTCAATGTTACCCGTGAGCGTATACGTCAGATAGAGGCAAAGGCTCTCCGCAAACTCCGTCATCCGTCCAGAAGCAGAAAACTTAAGGATTATCTTGAGTAATATGGCTGTGCTCGGGAACAGATTAAGCCGGATAGCCGATATCGCGGGCGGAAGTACGGTCTGTGATGTGGGATGTGATCATGGTTATCTTGCGATCGAACTTATTAAAAGAAAAAGAGCCGGACATGTTATAGCTTCGGATCTTAGAGAAGGACCTTTGCAAAGAGCAAAGGAAAATATAAAAAGAGCAGGTCTGGAATCGGATATTGATATAGTGCTTTCGGATGGTCTTTGTCATCTTAAGAAAGAGAGTGCAGACTGTATAGTTATTGCGGGAATGGGAGGTCCTTTGATAGAAAATATATTAAAGGGCAATGAAGAAGTTGCAAAGAATGCCGTGCTGGTATTATCACCGCAATCACATGTTCCGGAATTTCGCGAATTCCTATGGGATAACGGGTATGAGATCATCGGTGATGAGATGGTATTTGATGATGAAAAGTATTATTTTATATTGACTGTCCGATACTGCGGTAGTCCGATTTCATACAACAAGAGGGACAGCCTTATAGGAAAGGATCCGGATCTGTCCGAAGGGTCGGCGCTCAAAGCCTTTTGCGATAAAAAGACCCGGGAGCTTGACCTTATAATTCCGCAGATTCCGGACGGTAAACGTCTTGAAAAGTTACGTGAGGAATTTAGGATCTACTCAGAAGGCTGATAAGAATGGGGGTTATATGACGGTAAGAGATATTTATGAGATCATAGAAAAAAGAAGTCCCTTTGAGGAAGCCCTTTCCTGGGACAACAGCGGACTTTTGGTTGGGGATTTTTATCAGGAGGTAAGCGGGATCTACCTGGCACTCGATGCCACGGATGAAGTTATAGAAAACGCAAAAAGCAAGGGCTGCGATCTGATAATAACTCATCATCCGCTTATTTTTACCAAAATATCAAATATTACGGAAGACGATTTCGTAGGCAGAAGAGTCAAGCATCTCATAGAGCACGGAATGAGTCTTATTTGCATGCATACCAACTATGATATATACGGAATGGCGGATTATGCGGCAAAGAAACTTTCGCTTGTCGAGCCGAGGGTTCTTGATATTTGCGGTCTAAGTGGTGATGAAGAGGTTGGAATAGGAAGGATAGGCTCCTTGGTAAACGAGATCACCCTTCGTACACTCGCAGATCAGGTCAAAGGAATTTTCGGCTTAAAGTCCGTTAAGGTATTTGGCGCTGCAGATGAGCCGGTCAGGCTTGCAGCCATCTGTCCGGGGTCGGGAAAGTCAGTGGTTGATACGGCTATAGAACAGGGTGCGGATGTGCTTATTACCGGAGATATAGATCATCATACAGGTATAGATGCAAATATGCGCTCGCTTTCTATCATAGATGCCGGTCACTACGGTATAGAGCACATTTTCATGGAAGAGATGGAAACATTTTTGACAGAAAAGATAAAAGATATAAAAATATTCACTGAGCCCTTCGGTGAACCGTTTTGGGTGATGTAAAAAGGAGATATTATGGCAGAAGTATGTACCATTACTACACAGGGACGATCTGAGGATGTGCCAAAAGGCATTACCCTTTTTGAGCTTCTTACGAGGGTGGCTCCGGAAAAAAGGGAAGAAGTAGTTCTTGCGGTATATAACGGAAAACTTTGTGAACTTAATAAGCCACTTAAGAAAAGCGGAGAAGTTGAATTTCTCCCTAAGGATGACAAAAACGGGAAAAGAGCAGTTCAAAGAAGTCTTGTGTTTTTAATGCAAAGAGCGCTTATGGATTTTGATGATATAAAATCAGATATTCATGTTGAGTTTTCTATCGGAAACGGTTATTATTGTACTTTCGAAGACGGTTCAAAACCCGATGAGTTTTTTTTGGAAAGACTCGAAAACAGAATGCGTGAACTTGTTACGGCGGATCTGCCGATAACCAAGAAAGCATATAACACAATGGCAGCGAGAGAACTGTTTGCCGAAAGAGGAATGGAGGACAAGGAAAAACTCCTAAGATACAGATCTGCATCCAATACCAATATTTACGATCTGGATGGATGCAAGGATTATTTTTACGGTTATATGGTGCCCTCCACGGGATGTCTGGGAGATTTTTCTCTTCGTCTGTGGGATGAAGGATTTTTACTCGGATTTTCAAAAGAAAAATATGACCCGCCCGAAAAACTCTACAATACTTTGCATAAGTCAAGGGATTGGGGTAAGCTAATGGAAATTAAGACAGTCGGAGCTCTTAATGATGCCATAGCAGCCGGAAAAACAAATGACATTATCCTTGTTCAGGAAGCGCTCATGGAGGAAAGGATAGGATCTCTTGCTTCTACAATAGCAAAGGATCCGGGAAAAAAATTCATTATGATAGCCGGACCTTCATCATCGGGAAAGACGACGTTTTCTCACAGGTTGTCGGTTCAGCTTCGTGCGCTTGGACTAAAACCACATCCTGTTGCTCTTGATAATTACTACTTCAACAGAGATCAGATGCCTCTCGATGAATTCGGAGAGAAGGATTTTGAGGCTATTGAAGGGCTTGATATAGAACTATTCAATAATGATATGCAGGCTCTGCTCCGGGGAGAGAGAGTTGAACTTCCGACCTTTAACTTTAACATCGGGAAGAGGGAATACAAGGGCAATTACATGCAGCTTTCCGAAAATGATGTTCTTGTACTTGAAGGTATTCACGGATTAAATGATAAACTTTCTTATACTCTTCCCAAAGAGAGTAAGTTCAAGGTCTATATTTCGGCGCTCACCCAGCTGGCGATCGATGAGCATAATCCTTTGTCCACTACTGACGGCAGACTGATCCGTAGGATAGTCAGGGACGCAAGATGCAGGGGAACCAGTGCAAAAGATACGATTGCAATGTGGGATTCCGTACACAGAGGCGAACAAAAAAATATTTTCCCTCTTCAGGAGGAAGCGGATTATATGTTCAATTCCGCACTTATTTATGAGATGGCAGTTCTTAAACTATATGCAGAACCTCAGCTTTATGCAATTGATTACAATTGTCCGGAGTATTCCGAAGCTAAAAGGCTCATAAAGCTACTCGATTATTTTATGCCGATGCCAACGGAAAGTATTACCGGCACGTCCCTATTAAGAGAATTCATAGGAGGAAGTTATTTCAATGTATAGCATAGATTTATTAAAGAATGAGCATAAAATGATTTTAATGTTCTTTTCCGTGATCAAAAAAATGTGTTGCAGTGTTCTCGACGGTCAGGAAGTAAATGACGCTGATATGAGAGCAGTTGTGGATTTTATTAAGATTTATATTGAAGGCTATCATCACAAGAAAGAAGAAGAGCATCTTTATGCAGAGATGAGTAAGCTCAATGCTACAGCCGGAACAATGGTACACGGGATAATGTCGGATCACGACAGATGCCACAAGTATATGCTGTCATTGGAGAACGC
>JAILKW010000231.1 GCA_024693455.1 Lachnospiraceae bacterium | reverse complement strand
ATATGCAAGTGAAATGGATTATTCCGTAAATATTACCGGAGGAACCACAACTATAAGCGCAGGCACAGATGGTATAGATTCAAACGGAAACGTAAATATAACCGGCGGTACAGTGATCATTAAAAAGAGTGCGAGCGGTGGTGGCGATTGCGGAGTGGATTATGACGGATCATTCTATCTTTACGATCAATCCGCACTTACAAATCCTTACGGAGTAGGCGGAGCAGACGGAGCAGGAATGGAAATGGGCGGAACCATGACAAACGGCCAGAACCAGATGCCGAATAACCAGAACATGACAAACGGCCAGAACCAGATGCCGAATAATCAGAATATGACAAATGGTCAGAACCAGATGCCGAATGATCAGAATATGACAAATGGTCAGAACCAGAATAATCAAAACAGCGGAAATTCCACAAATACGTCCGGCGGAGGCTCAAGCAATACAAATACACCGGTTATAACAGATGTTACTACCGATACGGCAATAGATGTAACATCGGATGCAGCTATTGATACAGAAGAAGCAGAACCTGTTATAACAAAGAAAAAGATTAATAAAAAATTCAGTAAAATTATTCAAAAGTATGTGGACGGAGAACTTTCAAAGATAACCGTAAAGGCTAAAAAGGGAGCTAAAATATCTATAAAAAAAGATGGAGAAACATACAAAAAAAGAAGTATTACCGAAAGCGGAGAATATACAGTGACAACATGCAAAAAGGTAAACAAAAAGATGCGCAAACAGGTTTATACCATTAAATGTAATTTTGAATAATAGGTTCTTGTTAAAACGTAATAATAACCGGGCGGAGCATATGCTCCGCTCGATTTGATTTGGCTATATATATGTGATAAAATGAGCAAAATTAACGGAACAATTTAAAGGATGGGGTTATGGAAAGAAAAGACAAGAGGCCTGAAAACAATAATTCAAATGCCCGAAACAGGGATAACAAGTCCGATTCCGGTCTAAAGATCATAGATCTGGATAATGAGTCGTTGGAGGGGCCGGAGGGGAGATCACCGAAGGAGAAAAAACATCTTAAGAAGCGTTATATAGTGCTTCTTACTGTTGTGGGACTTATGATAGCCTCATATCTTGTGTTTGTTTTTGCTCCGATTCCCTTTGTGAGAAAATGGCGTGATATTTATATTGAGACTGCCATGAGTACCAACAGTCATAAATGGCTTGCCACTGCTTTTATACCCGGCTTTATAGTGGATGAAGTTATGGACAGGGTAAGGGCAGAACAGGCAAGACAAAAAGAACTTGAAAGTAAGTGGGATGAAGAGATAGCCGAGGTGGAAGAAGAGGAGGAAGTAGATGTATTTAAGGCCTTCTTCGAAAAATACTGGGAGCTTGACTCTCCTTCTTTCAGAAGTTATCTGGACCAGCACTCCATAGATACCGAAGAGAAATTAAACAATCTGTATTTTACAGACCTTTCCGGAGATCTTGGAGTTATGACATCAAAAGGTGATGCGGTTTTATCCTGCAATATTCCAAACAGTACACTTCTTTTGGAAGTTAAGGGAGCTGATTATGTCGGGAAGATGGCTGTTGTAAAAGATCCATCACTTGTTTGTCAGGGCAAGTCAAGTTATCTTGGCTCCAGGGGACAGATAATAGATGATTTCGGAAATAATTATGATGCTCTTTTGGCGATCAATGCGAGCGGATTTAAAGATGTTGACGGTCATGGAAGCGGCGGACAGATCAACGGCTCACTTGTTATAGACGGTGAAGATTACGGAACGATCGATACTGCCAAGCTTAAATTTTACGGAATGAAGTTTGACAATAAATTTTACATCGCAAATCCGTGGAATGTAGATGTATCGGAATACAGATGGGGGATGCAGTTCTTCCCGGCACTGGTTGTTGACGGTGAATGCGTTGTGGCCGGTACCTACGGTATGGGTATTCAGCCCAGAACTACGGTAGGACAGGCTCAGGACGGAACATTTATTATGCTCATAGTCGATGGCCGACAGGTTGGATACAGTCTTGGATGCACAATGGAAGAGTGTGCAAATCAGATGATAAAGTACGGAGTATATCAGGCTGCTAATTTTGACGGGGGAAGTTCCTCTATCATGTGGTTTGAGGGAGCTCAGATCACAAGGTCATCAAGTCCTTCAGGTTTTGGCCGTTATCTTCCCAATGCAATTTACATAAAAAAAGTTACGACGTCATCTGCCGTTTCGACATCGACGCCGTAATCTGACAAACATGTATATTAACGGTTGTGAAGCAGTTCACTACCTATATCATATGGCTTTCCGTTTATTGCATCGGAAAGCCATTTTGACATTGTAATACCGCTTGCGGACTTGTAATAGAAAAACGGCTGTCGTACCGAGGTATGAACAGTCCCTCTGCCCTTGGTTAAGATAGGATGAGTGAAGTCATTATAAAAGAAATTTATAGGTGCAGGTAACTGACAGAGTCTTTCATACATTCTTTTGTTCTGTTTGAAGAATTCTTCCTGCGCTGATTCGTCAGTTGTAAACTCACCTGTTTCAATGTCATTTAGGAAGGTAGAGAGCAGATAATCCCTGACAGATGAGGCATACAGGTATTTGAGATCCTTACCGTATCTGGAGACAAGATTTTCAAACCAGTCACAGGTCGGATTGGAGGAATGAATTGGAGCATAGATATGTTCTTCTGCCTTCCAAACATCCCTTAGCGTATGAAGCCAGTCATCTTTTTCCAAAAGTGAACTGTCGGAAAACACTGTAATATTCCTGCAATCAGGATAAAAGTGATCTATTATATCTCCGGTAAGTGCGGGTGCGGCAAAAGCTCCCGCAGAATCCCCGGCTATAAGTAATTTTTTGGGATGCGGGAAAAATGTTATGGCCTGTTTCATGGCTTCTATAAAATTTTGATATCCATGAAAATACAGCAGCTCTTTTTGCCCCTCGGAATTAGTAAACGCAACAGAACTTTTTCCCAGATGAAAATCGCCGGTTGAATAGGTTATAACAATAAAGTTCCATGTATTAAAAGGATTACGCTTTTTCCCGGTTTCGGTAATCCCTATATTTATATTCATTATCTGGGTAAAGGTTCTTAAATTGTTCCAATAATAGTTGGGCTGTCCGGCAGCAACCCGCCCTCCCGTTACGGGCGCCGCTGCCATATTTTCGTCCCAGGCAACTCCGCCGCCCGAAAAAAATATGCAAAGATTATCTGATTTTGCAGATTTTATGTAGGTATGATAGGATGAACCGTCTCCGGAAAGTCCTCCCGGGAGAGGAATTCTGTACCACACTCCCTGCTTTGGATTACCTGTTAACTTAGGTGCTTCATGACGCGCCACTATTCTTTTGCTTATGGAGTTTTCGGCAAAATCACCTGCTATTACAGCAAGATTTTCCGTAGTAGCGATTTTTGTTTTGGCCTTGCTCACTCCTTTTCCATTGTCAGTTTCAAGACAATTGATCTTCCGTCCGGACTTTGAGCGTGTATGCTTACT
>JAILKW010000038.1 GCA_024693455.1 Lachnospiraceae bacterium | reverse complement strand
TTTGTCTTCCAACAGCAGGAAATATGAGTACTTTATTCAGTTTTCAAGGTGCGAATTTATATGTTAAACCGCCTCTTGTAAAGGATAGTTGTAACCTAAATAAATGTTAATTCAGATGATTAGTTTTCGGACAGTCTGCCCCACCTACGCTAACGCTTAGAGGTGGGGGATTTCTCCGACTGAGTTAAATAAATTAAGCCGACAGGATCTCCCCATCGGCTTTTATAAAAAATCTGGTCTTGCTCGCGGGACATGGCGCGGGATTTAGGTCAGCTTTAGCTGACATATTTCATATGCAAATCCATGCGTATCCTCGCAGAGCGTATATTTCATGCGGAGATTGAACCCCGCCAGAGATATACGTATTTATTACGAATTTTTTATTGCAAAGGCTTCATAAGGCCTTAGCGTGTTTTTCATTTCGTTTTCATAATTTCCTATGATCCTGACACCGTTTTCAAACTCCCCGGGCATCGAAAGCTCAATTTCGTGATCCGTGAAATTACATGCTACAAACAATCTCTCATCCCCCAGTGTACGGATATAAGAAAACACTTCCGCATTATCCGGATCCAAAAGCTTAAAATCGCCGTACACGATAAGTTCACTGCTTTTTCTTAAACTTATCAGTTTTTTATAATATGCATAAACCGAATCATCTCTTTCCGTCGCATCCTTTGCATTGACATAGGTATAGTCTGGATTGATCCTAAGCCAGGGAGTGCCTGTTGTAAATCCGGCATTTTTCGAATCATCCCACTGCATAGGCGTACGGGCATTATCCCTGCTTTGGAGCCTTAGGATCTCCGGAACATCTTTTTCATTTACAAGTCCCTTTTCGATGTTCTGTTTTATATTGTTTCTGGACTCGATATCATTTATTTCATCCATGCCATTCCAGGGACAGTTTGTCATTCCGATTTCTTCACCCTGATAAACATACGGTGTTCCTTTCATAAGATGAAGACATGTTCCGAGCATCTTTGCACTGAGTTCCCTGTATTTTTTACTGTCATTGCCAAAACGCGAAACCGCTCTGGGCTGATCATGATTATCCCAATATAAAGAATTCCAGGCATAACCCTCAAGTCCGGTTTCCCAATTATTCATGGCAGCCTTCAGCCTCGGAAGATTTAATTTTGATATACCGTATCTGCCGGTCTTTGGATCATGATCCGTTACCATATGCTCAAACTGAAACAGCATATTCAGTTCCGTCCCTTGTAAATTGGCGTATTGACGTGCTTCTTCCATTGAAACCCCGGGGCATTCACCTACGGTTATCACATCATATTTTGAAAGTACCTTCTCATTCATCTCTCTAAGATATTCATGAAGATGAGGTCCCGTGGCACATCCCTCCCAGCTCGCATATCCTGTTCCCATAGGAATACCGTCAGGTAATCCTTCCGGCTTTGAAATAAGGCTTATGACGTCCATTCTAAATCCACCCACGCCCTTGTCCAGCCACCATCTCATCATCGAAAAGACTTCCTCTCTGACTTTTGGATTATCCCAATTCAGATCAGGCTGTTTTTTTGAAAAAAGATGAAGATAATACTGGCCTGTAGTCTTGTCATATTCCCATGCACTGCCCCCAAAACAAGATCCCCAGTTATTGGGCTCCGCTCCCGGTTCGCCGCCCTTCATTCCCTCTTTCGGATCTCGCCAGATATAGTAATCCCTGTATGGGTTATCCTTTGAGCTTTTAGACTCCAAAAACCATTTATGCTCATCGGAAGTATGGTTAACCACAAGATCCATCATGATCTTAATGCCAAGTTCATTGGCCTTAGCAAGCATAATGTCAAACTCTTCCATGGTTCCGAACTCGGTCATTATAGCCTGATAATCACTGATATCATAACCGTTATCATCATTCGGAGAAGCATAAACCGGAGAAAGCCATATAACATCGGCACCAAGCTCTGCAATATAGGGAAGTCGCTCGGTAATCCCCGGTATATCCCCAATACCATCACCGTTACTGTCATTAAAGCTGCGTGGATAGATCTGATATACAACGCTGCTTTGCCACCATTTTTTATTTTCCATAGTACCACCTCCACCTTTTTGTCTGTCATACTCCCACATCGGCATCCCTAAGATGCGGGGTTTCCAACTGAGTTAATACATAAACTTTCAAGTCTCTCTCGTGAGACTTTGCGCAGGAATTGTGTCATCTTTTATTCATCTTCTTTAAATTCAACCTTCATGCTTGCAAGTCTGCCCACACGGATTTTTTCTTCTTTATAATCTATATTATCTATAAAAATATACCTCACAAATGCATCGGCAAAAAGCCAAAACAAGACATAAAAAAACTCGATCGGAACATCGGAGGCATAAAGCTTTACAATCCCGAGCAAAAAGCCCGAAACTATGGTTCCCAATATCATACCAAAGAACATTCGCCTTTTGTGAAGAATAAATTTCTCGGTCTTTCCAAGCATATAGTCAAGCTCCCCCGTAACGGTATCCGTAATGATCCTTTTTTCTTCCGGGCTGAATTTGGGCCCTATTATTTCAAGCACAACCGGATATTCCGGAGGAACATATTCTATAAAATCCGTAATAAAGGCTATAAATTCCGCATCAAGAGACTCACATTCCTTTACACTGTACTTACTTATGATATCCTGAATCCCGCTTACCTTACAAGGAATATATGCTGTTTTATTTTCAATAACGTCATGGTTCAATCTTCTGTTAATGTATGATTTTTTATTTAAAAATTTCTTCCTGTTAGCATACCTTTCAATCATATTTTCCTCCCGGATAATTAGATGATCAGCCTTTAGATCAAATCCTCTCCCCATAAAAATACCGAAGCATTGGTATTTAAGTTCCGCCAGGTATAACCTTCAAACAATTACTATTTTATACTATTATTTATTCCCCAAAAACGATGTCGCGTAATGTTGGATGTATTATTTCGTATGCCATGTCACAGTTTCTTACGTGCATTGTATATACTATGCCGGTTCGTGATACTGTGTCCATCTGAATACAACTTCCCGCTGCTCCATCCCAACCGAATATGCCTGCCGGCACTGTTGAGTTGACCAGTTCAGGATGCATCAGTACCTGCATTCCGCATCCATATCCATAGCCTTTCCTTCCCATTGCGGTTGCTAACTCTTCTAAACCTGCTTCACAAAGCAGATTCTTTTTGATCTGTTCGATTGTCTCCGGTTTCAGAATTCTGATCCCATCAGCAGTTTCCCCACCGCAAGCCAATGTATCTGCCAGTTTTGCATAGTCCTCAGTACAGCTGACAAGTCCGGCTCCTCCGCTTTCGTAGTTTTCCGAAAACTGATAATCGCA
>JAILKW010000036.1 GCA_024693455.1 Lachnospiraceae bacterium | reverse complement strand
CGGAAGTGATCCAGAGTGCATGGGTGAGGCAGCAGGTACGATTTCGGATTTGGAGAATAAGATAGTCGATATCAATATGGGCTGTCCGGTTCCAAAAGTGGTTAATAACGGAGACGGATCTTCTCTAATGAAAAATCCGGCCCTCGTGGAAAAGGTAGTTGAAGCCGTAGTAGAAAATGCCAAAAAACCTGTTACCGTTAAGATAAGAGCGGGATTTGACGAAGAGCATAAGAATGCGGTAGAGATTGCCTGTGCGGCAGCAGAAGCAGGTGCAGCCGCCATTGCGGTACACGGAAGGACGAGGGAACAGTACTACTCAGGAAAAGCCGACTGGGCGATAATAAGAGAAGTAAAAGAGGCGGTTTTAGTGCCTGTTATCGGAAACGGTGATCTAAATAGTCCGGAAGATGTAAAGGCCATGTATGAAGAGACGGGCTGCGACGGCTTTATGATAGGAAGGGCAGCTCAGGGAAATCCCTGGATATTTAAAAATATACTTTCTTATTTCAGTACAGGCGAGATAAGTCCCAAACCGGACCTTGAAGAAGTTAGGAAGATGATACTGCGTCACGCAAAGATGGAGGTTGATCTAAAGGGTGAATATGTAGCCATAAGAGAGATGCGAAAACACGCAGCCTGGTATACTGCAGGCTATCCGAACAGTGCAAAACTTCGCGGAGCCATGAATGAAGCAAATACTCTGGAAGAGGTAGATGAGATTATAAAAGGAGCCCGGCATTAAGACCGGACTCCTTATTTTTTATATCTTACTCCACTCCAAGGAATTTGTAGCCTTTGTCTTCAATGGTTTTTTGAAGAACATCATCAGCAACATCTCCTGACATTGTTATGACAGCTGTACCTGATTCGTGGCTAACGACTGCAGAATCTATACCGTCAAGTCCTTCGAGAGCACCTTTTACGTTAGCTTCGCAGTGAGGACACATCATTCCTTCGATCTTGATAGTCTTTTCCATTGTGTTACTCCTTTCATGTTCGTTATTATTGGAATCCTCTGAATCTACGGTAGGATTCTCTGTCAATGTAAATATGTCGTAAATCCTTGATTTACGTCTGGGCTTATCTTTGGTGGAATCCTTCATGTCAAAGAAGTTAAGCCTGAGTGCATTCATGCATACGGTAAAACTTGAAATACTCATTGCAGCGGCTCCCAGCATGGGACTCATCCAGTAGTTGAATACACCGGCTGCAAGAGGAATACATATCGCATTATAAAAGAATGCCCAGAAGAGATTCTGATGAATATTTCTAATGGTTGCGCGGCTGAGACGTATGGCTGCCGGCACATCAGTAAGACGGCTGTTCATCAGAACTATATCTGCACTGTCGATAGCAACATCGGTTCCTGCTCCGATAGCGATTCCGATATCGGCAATTGTCAGGGCAGGGGCATCATTGATACCGTCTCCTACCATTGCAACCTTTCCATGTTCTTTAAGGGTTTCAATGGCGTCTGCCTTCCCATCGGGAAGTACACCTGCTATGACTTTATCAACACCTGCCTTTTTGCCTATGGCAATGGCAGTCATCTTATTGTCTCCTGTGATCATGACCACCTTGTTACCAAGTTTATGAAGCTGTTCAATGGCATTTGCGGATTCTTTTTTAAGTGTATCAGCAACACCGATGATACCCACAAGTCTGCCTCCGGCTTCAAAGAATAAAGGAGTTTTACCACCGGATGCAAGCTTTTTCTCGATACCCGAAAAATTAATATCCGCATGTACAAATGAAGAAATAAAATTGGCATTACCCGCATGTATCAAAATACCGGGAGAATCTTCACCCATATCAAGAGTAGCTTCAAGTCCGTTACCGGTATGTGATTTAAAATCTTTTGTTTTTAAAAGTTCTGTTTTATATTTTAAAGCCTCTTCGTTAATTGCGATCGCAAGAGGGTGTTCGCTTTTTGCTTCAAGAGCATAGGCTATTTCAAGAAGAGAGTCCTTTTCAAAGCCGGGAGCCGGGATCAGATCCGTAACAGACGGTTTACCGGAAGTAATGGTTCCTGTTTTATCAAGGGCGATAATATCAATTTTACCTGCAGTCTCAAGTGCCTCTCCCGTTTTAAATAAGATACCGCCTTTGGCACCGACACCGTTACCGACCATGATAGCAACCGGTGTGGCAAGTCCGAGAGCACAGGGGCAGGAAATAACAAGTACACAGATAGCTCTTTCAAGAGCTGCTCCGTAGGATGCACCGGCTATTAGCCAGCAGACGAAAACAACAAAGGCTATACCGATAACAGCCGGAACAAATATACCTGAGACCTTGTCTGCTATTCTTGAAATAGGTGCTTTGGTGGCTGCGGCGTCGGAAACCAAATGTATGATCTGTGCAAGAGTAGTGTCTTCTCCAACTTTGGTGGCACGGCATTGTACGAAACCGGACTTATTAACAGTAGCCGCGCTTACCTTATCACCGACAGACTTGTCTACCGGAAGAGATTCACCCGTAAGAGCAGACTCATCAAAAGCTGCGCTTCCGTCCAGGATGATACCGTCTACCGGAACATTGGAACCCGGTTTTACTACGAAGATATCTCCTACCGAGACATCATCTATGGGAACTTCCGTTTCTTTATTGTCCTTTAGAAGAATAGCCGTTTTGGGAGCAAGCTTCATAAGTCCTTTAAGGGCATCTGTAGTTTTGCCTTTTGAGATAGATTCAAGCAGCTTACCTACAGTGATAAGGGCAGGGATCATGGCTGAGGATTCAAAGTAAAGCTGACCCTTATATAAAGGAAGTAGATCCCACATACCAACGCCTATGGTCAGATAATACGTCATACGTATCAAAACATAGGTACTCCATCCGAAAGCAACCGAGGAACCAAGGGCTACCAGGGTGTCCATGTTGGGTGCAAGATGGATCACCGACGAAAAACCGCTGGTGAAAAATTTGCGGTTGATGATCATAACAATAAGTGCGAGCAGCATTTGAGAAATGGCAAGTCCCACATAATTGTGTTCAAGCATTTCAGGTAGAGGAAGACCCAGCATATTGTGTCCCATGCTTAGGTACATCAAAAGTAAGAGGAAGATCAGCGAACTGATAAGTCTCTTTTTTAAGACAGGAGTTTCTCTGTCGACAAGAGCATCTTCCTCATCGGATATGGATGCTCTTTGCGAAGCACCCTTTAAGCTTGCGCCGTAGCCTGCATCTTCAACGGCTTTTATTATTTCTTCTGATGAAACATTTCCTTCGACACCCATGGAATTGGTGAGAATGCTGACGGAACAGGAATCAACACCGTCAAGGGAGTTGACTGCTTTTTCTACACGAGCCTGACATGCTGCACAACTCATTCCTGTAACTAAATATTGTTTCATAAAAAAAACCTACTTTCATAATAGTCCGTAATATCGTTATTTTTTTCAGAGATATTTTATCATTGATGAAGAAATTTAACAAGGTGACAGAAAATTTGTAGAAAACAAAGTTTTGCTGTGTTAAAATAAAATTTAGATTTTAATACAATTATGAAAACAATATTGACTAAGAAGGAAAGGTCAAGCCAAATGAGTGCTGAAGAGAAGATTGAGGAAGAATACAAAAAGTTTACGGGACTGTCTAGCGATAAGGATGAAGGATCAACTCCCTGGGTTATGATAGTCGATGATGACATACAAAACTTAAGAAGCGCGGGAAGTATTTTGGCAGAAGCAGGTTTTAAGGTGTCTTCATTCGGAGACGGAAGTTCATTTTTGGATTTTGTAATAGACGGAAATATCCCGGATCTTGTATTGCTGGATGTCATGATGCCGGGAATGAACGGATTTGAGACACTTGTAAAATTCAGAGATCTGACAGGTGCTGAAGAGATTCCGGTCGTGTTTCTTACAGCAGTAGAAGACGGAGAATCAGAGGCTAAGGGATTATCCCTGGGAGCGATCGATTTTATTAAGAAACCTATTGTTCCAATTGTTCTGGTTGCAAGGGTGAAGAATCTTATAGAGCTCGGACAGCTTCACAGAAATCTTGCATACGAAGTTAAAAGAAAGACACGCGAGAATGAGGAACTTCTTTTACAGGTGGTTCAGGCCATGGCAGACTCCATTGATGCCAAGGATACATACACCAACGGTCACTCACGAAGAGTTGCTGAATATTCAAGAGAGATAGCCAAAAGATACGGTTATGATGAAGATCAGCAAAACGAAATATATATGATAGGAATTCTTCATGATGTTGGTAAGATAGGTGTTCCGGATGAGGTTATCAATAAGCCGGCAAAACTT
>JAILKW010000021.1 GCA_024693455.1 Lachnospiraceae bacterium | reverse complement strand
CTCGATCATGGGACTATGGTTCCGCTTTGGTTTATAAGACAAAAGCTTGACGGGTTTAAAATAATAAGGATAGGGCTTTCCGGTCTTTCTCTTTTAGATCATTACAGACTCGGGATGATAATAAAGGAAGCTACGGATGATATGGATAAGAGGGTTGTTATCGTAGCAAGCGGAGATCTTTCCCATAAGCTCCGCGACTACGGCCCTTACGGCTTTGCAGAAGAAGGACCTTTATATGATGAAAGGATAATGGATGTCTGCAAAAGGGCTGCTTTCGGAGAACTGCTTTTATTCGATGAGAACTTTTGCGATAAGGCTGCAGAATGCGGACACAGATCTTTTGTTATAATGGCAGGTGCTTTTGACGGAATAAATGTAAAAGCTACAGCGCTCTCACACGAGGATATTACCGGAGTAGGCTACGGTATATGTACTTTTTATCCTGAAGGCGATGATGAAAACAGGCATTTTTGGGATTCTTATCTTAGACAAAAAGAGTCCGAGCTTTCAGCCTTAAAAGACAGTGAAGATGAATATGTAAATCTTGCAAGACAGGTGATCGAAAGCTATATCTTAAAAAGAAAGATAATCGATCTGCCACAGGATCTTCCTGAGGAGATGCTTCAAAAAAGAGCGGGAGTTTTCGTTTCAATACATAAATACGGAAGGCTCCGCGGATGCATAGGAACCTTTCTTCCCACACAGGATTCAATTGCTTCGGAGATAATCCAAAATGCGATAAACGCTTCCACCGAAGATCCAAGATTTGATCCGGTAAGCATTGACGAGCTGGAGTGGCTGGAGATTAATGTTGATGTTTTAAGTGCGCCCGAAGACATAGATTCCAAAGACGAGCTGGACGTCAAAAAATACGGAGTTATTGTTTCAAGCGGGGCAAAACGGGGACTTTTGCTTCCGGATCTGGAAGGCGTCGACAGCGTGGAGGATCAGATAGATATCGCGATGCAAAAGGCCGGGATCTTACCCGGAGAGAAGATAAGCCTGAAACGGTTTGAGGTTATCCGTCATAAATAAAAAGTGTTAAAGCATTAGTAAATCGAAAAACCGCGGAATACATGGAACAGAAACGGAGATCAGAGTATGGATGTAAAAGATAAAGAAAAGCTCATAAATGATTGGCAGGAGGTGATTTTTGATCTGCCTGAGGGAAAGCTGGATGTTGACAGGGTTAAGGGCCTTATTTTTTCCACATATGAGCTTTATAAAATGGAGTATAAGGGCAGAGCAGTTAAGGATGAGGAAGCTGAACCTTATAAATACGTATCGCAGCTTTACTTTTCACTCGATATGCTTGCTTTTCCCGATCTGCCGGATGAAGTATCCGAAACGCTTTCAGAGTTTTTGATGGGGCTTAGCTTTATCATCGAAAACGGCTGGGATGTGGGATTTGAGGAAAACGAATTACCTCTTAAGCTAAAGGAGGATCTTGGAAGTAAAAAATATCCCGTGGCAGATATGTCTTCTTATGAAGCCTTTGATGCCAGTTTTACCAAAATGTTAAATGAATAAAATAGAAAAATCGCTTAGACCGAACGGCCTAAGCGATTTTCGTTATGTAGGGGTGAAATAGGAAAAGGTTAACCTTCTATAGCTATATATTTTTTCTCAGGAACCTTCTTTGTATCCTTTTTGGGAATGGAGAGCCTTAAGACTCCGTCTTCAAATTTAGCCTTAATATCTTCTTCTTCGAGGATATCTCCTACATAGAAGCTCCTTTGCATTGAGCCTGAATAGCGCTCCTGACGAATAAGTTTTCCTTTGTCGTCTTTTTCTTCTTTATCAAGTCCCTTGGCTGCGCTGACAGCTAAATATCCGTTTTCGAGTGAAAGCTTTATCTCATCTTTCTTAAAGCCCGGAAGATCTATATCGAGCTCATAGCCATTCTCGTGCTCATGCACATCGGTCTTCATGATCTGGTCAGATCTGCTTCCGTAAAGCTTACGATTAACTTCGGGAAATTCAACTGTAGGGAAACTCATCCAATCATCAAGTAAATTTTCTCCAAAAATATTAGGTAGTAACATAGGTCATTCCTCCTTCTCAAAATAAATTTTTAATACTTATGAGCAAGGGAAGGAGCGTTTGGATTCTTTTGAATCATCTCTGTTCCTTTGTTCTGGTTACGTTATACCACCAATTGTTAGCACTGTCAAGAGGTGAGTGCTAATTTTGTTGAATTTTTGATTTTTTGGTGTTAAAAAAAGCAAATAATTGGTTGATTTTGATCATTTGGTGTAAAATAGCAAAGGTATTCTTTCAAATATTGTCCATCGACTACATGGACCATGGGTGATATAATAATTTATAATAAAACGAAATTACCAAAGATATAGAAAAAGTTTTATAGTTATATCAATATTTAGTGGATTTCGTGTTTCATGACGCAGGTAATTTATGCGAGGAGAAAGAATTGAAGAAATACTCAACTAACCAGCTTGTGGATATCATCATCGCACTTTCGGTAGAACGTGATATAGATGAACTGCTTAAACTTATACTTACTTATGCTATGGATATTTCCTCCTGTGACGGCGGTACTATATATACCTTAGAAGACGATAAACTGTATTTTAAACATATGTTTACGACTTCCCGCAATGTTTCCGCCAGCGCTTCCGAAGGAAATATCAGTCTGCCGCCTGTTCCTCTCGGGAGAACGCACGTATGCGCATGTGCGGCACTTGATAAAGAGCTTATTAATCTGTCCGATATTTATAAGTCAACAGAATATGATTTTACGGGAGCGAAGGAATACGATAAGTTAACTGATTATCATACGGGTTCAATGCTGGTGATACCCATGGTAGATCAGAAAAATCGCGTTATAGGTGTTATGCAGCTTATTAATGCTCTCGATGAAAATGACAATATCGTACCTTTTGATAAATCAATAGAGACTCTTATCTATGGATTATCTTCTCTTGTTGCGGTTTATCTTAATAATCAAAAGCTGACAAAGGCTTTTTATGAGCTTCTTCATTCTCTTGTACAGGTTATGGTTGGAGCGATAGACCTTAGGACGCCTTATAACGCAAATCATACCAAGACTATGGTACGACTGGGTGAGAAATTTATTCATTGGCTCAATGGTCAGGATTTTGACTGGAAGTTTGATGACGAGATGATAGATCCTTTCCTTATGAGTATCTGGCTTCATGATATAGGAAAACTTATTACACCGCTTGAGGTTATGGAAAAGGCCACAAGACTCGGAGATAAGTATGATGAGGTTATGAACCGTATTACGGTGGCTATCCTTATGGAAGAGATAAGGGGTCTTAAAAATCCCGAAAATAAGGAAGAATCTGAGGAAAGGAAGCGTACTTTTGAAAGAGCCCGGAATTTTATTTCCGAAATAAACGGGCCGGGATTTTTGCCGGATGATAAATATAAAGAGCTTGAAAAGATATTTGAAATAAAGTGTACGAACGAAAGGGGAGAGGAGATTCCGCTCCTTACGGACGAAGAGAAGCAAATGCTTTCCATAAGAAAGGGTACTCTTACCGATGAGGAACGAAAGAAAATGGAAAGCCATGTTACATATACAAAGCAGATGCTTTCCAATGTGCATTTTGACGGGGAATATACGGATGTTCCAAAATGGGCGGCATCTCATCACGAGCTTTTGGACGGTTCGGGATATCCCGAACATAAAAAGGCCGATGAACTTACAAAAGAGGTAAGGCTGCTTACTATCCTTGATATATATGATGCCTTAACTGCGGGAGACAGACCATACAAGGCACCGCTCCCACAGGAAAAAGCCTTTGATATCTTAAACAGTATGGCAGAGGAGGGGAAAATAGATAAGGGGATCCTGGATCTTTTTTACAGGAGCAACGTTTGGCAGGACTAGGGGCATAAGTTTTGAAAGTGAGCGAGTAATATGAATATATTTAAGACAGTAAAAAAATGTATAGCCGGATTTCTGATGCTGGTCATGGTTTTAACCCTTATTCTTCCTGTTCAAACTATCAGGGCTGCTGAATCATATTCGATGATCAAGCTTGATAAAACGCAGGGAAGTGTAAGTGTATCTAACTCTGCATCAAGATCAATGACAGCAAGAACAGGTATGAGACTTTTAAACGGATATCAGGTTTCCACGGATCTAAAGAGCTATGCATGGATGATACTTGACAGTACAAAAGGCGTAAAGCTTGATTCTAAAAGTAAAGTCCAGGTTCGTACCATGGGAAAGAAGATGGAACTAATGCTTTTGTCCGGGAATCTGTTTTTCAACGTTTCCAAGAAGCTGGAAAAGGATGAGGAGCTTAATATCCGTACATCGACAATGGTAACGGGAATAAGAGGAACCATAGGTTATGTGACAAGAGTCAGCTCTGACCTTACATTGGTCGGTGTTTTGGAAGGCGCGGTACAATGTGAGTCCGGTGGTTCTAAGTTTACTACGGTAAGTGCCGGACAGGTGGCAAGTATTCATGAAGTCGGATCCGTAAAAGATGAAAATGGTAAGACAAATGAAAATGTAAAGGTGGATGTATCGGA
>JAILKW010000019.1 GCA_024693455.1 Lachnospiraceae bacterium | reverse complement strand
TACAACCTCAAATTTACTTATTCTTCTTTTTATTATTTTTAAATATAAGCTCCTCTTCCTCGGGAAGTGAAGTTTTGCTGTGAACCGTAACCGTCTGCTCCATGCAGGAAAATACATTGTCAACATGCTTTTGATCAAGCTTTGGCGTAATAAGACTTACAATGGGAACAACGATAAGTCCCGCCACCATTGCTATAGCTCCTGCATTTACGGGTGAACCTATATAAGGATAGATCATGTTGGAAACCGTAATACCCACACCGACTATAAAGCTTGCCCATACGGCAGATTTCGTTACCTTTTTCCAATATAAGCCGTAAAGGAAGGGGGCGAGGAAGGCTCCTGCAAGTGCTCCCCATGAGATACCCATGAGCTGTGCTATGAAGCTTGGCGGATCAAGAGCTATAACGACAGAGATAATGATAAATCCCGCAAGAAGAACCCTCATCCATATAAGCTGCTTTTTTTCATCCATATTCTTTAAAAACAAAGGCTTGATGAAATCCAGTGTAAGTGTAGAGCTGGATGTAAGTACCAGTGATGAAAGTGTCGACATTGAAGCCGAAAGCACAAGTACGATAACCACTCCGATAAGAATATCGGGAAGAGCCGAAAGCATGGTAGGGATTATCATATCATACTTAACACTTCCGTCAGCTGCAGCTTCTATCCCTGAAATACGTGAAAAACCACCGAGGAAATAGCATCCGCCTGCAACAACTATCGCAAATATTGTTGAAATAACCGTTCCTGTCTGAACCGATTTCTCGTCCTTTATAGCGTAAAACTTCTGGATCATCTGAGGAAGTCCCCAGGTTCCGAGTGATGTAAGGATAACAACTCCCAAAAGATTTAAGGGATCGGGTCCAAAGAAGGAAGCAAAAGCTCCCGGCATTTCAGCTGTTTCCGGAGCCTCTACTCTGGCAAGCTCCTTAACTGCCTCCAGAAATCCTCCATGTCCGTTAAGCACTGCCATAATAACCACTACAATTCCGCCCAGCATGATGATACCCTGAACCAGATCGTTGAGTGCAGTAGCCATATATCCGCCTACGATTACATAAATTCCCGTCAAAACAGCCATTACTATAACGCAAACCTCGTAAGGCACATCAAAGGCCATTCCGAAAAGATTTGAAAGTCCGTTATAAACCGAAGCTGTATAAGGGATCAGGAAAATAAACGCTATAACAGAGGCTGCTACCCTGAGAGCTTTGCTGTCATATCTTTTTGCAAAAAAATCGGGCATTGTCATTGAATCAAGATGCTTTGTCATTATACGTGTTCGTCTACCGAGCACAACCCATGCAAGCAAAGATCCAAGAAGTGCATTTCCTATTCCAACCCATGTGGAGGCAAGACCGTACTTATATCCGAATTGTCCTGCATATCCGACAAATACCACGGCTGAAAAATAACTTGTTCCGTAAGCAAAAGCCGTAAGCCAGGGGCCTACGTTTCTTCCCCCGAGTACAAAGCCTCTTACGTTAGTCGCATGTCTTCTCGAATAAACACCTATTCCGATCATGACCGTAAAAAACAGGATCAATAATAAAATCTTCGTTACCATAACTTATCCTTTCCCGCGGCTTTAAAGCCGACTAAAATGTACCTTTAGTATTTTCCACATTTTACCCTCTTATGTCAAGAAAAAAGAGCATGTCTCAAACGACACGCTCTTAAGCATTGATTTTTCTATAGTATGCAAACATATATTGTTGAAATATCCCATTGTAAGGAGAATATTTTTCGTAGGGATATCCTTCGGCGTATTCAGCCGCCAAAATCTTTTTTATCCAGGTATCTATCGGAAAAGCATTAAGATGATGTAATCCAAACAGGTTGATACAATTTGCAACCTTAGGTCCTATTCCGTATATTGAGGTAAGCTCTTTAAAAGCATCTTCTTCGTTCAGTCTGACAAGCTTATCAAGATCAGTTGTTCCGGATGCAACATCTTCGGCAAACCTTCTGATATAAGAAAGTCTGTATCCAAGCTTGCATTCGCCCAGCTTTTCCTCCGAAAGTGATGCTATCTGCTCAGGATCGGGAAAAGCATAAAACTTCTCGCCTCTTTTATCGGTACATTCAGTACCGCATGCCTCACAAATAAGTTCTATTGACTTTTTTATAGCAGGAATGTTACGGTTCTGTGAAATGATAAAGCTTATGGATGTCTCCCAGGGATCCTGTTTCAATATCCTGATACCTTTTTGATCCTCACAGGCTGCTTTCATAAAATGATCATCATCACCTGCTGCAGCCCTTATTTTTCTGTATGATAGCTCAGTATCGAAATATCCGCTCCAAACAGAATCATATTCACTCTCGCTGCAGTCCAGCTCATATTTATCTTCTCCGGTCTTTGTCAGATAAAGGCGTTCTCTTCCGAAAGGAATGCGATATGTATTTTCATCCAAAGCTTCCCATCTGAAACATTGACCACTGTCCGCTATCTTTTCTGCGTCAAAATCATCATTAAAATCAACTGTCATTATTGTATTTTTTTGGAAATCGTCAGGACGTTCTTTCCTTCGTCGTATTCGTAATCAACCTTGTCCATCATCTTCTTAACAAGGAAAATTCCAAGACCGCCTATCCTGTTCATAGTTGCCTCGGGTGATGTATCGGCATCCGGTTTTGCAAGCGGATTGAACGGAACACCTCCATCAAGGAACTGGATCGTAACCTCAAGCGGATCGCCGCTGACTTCGCATCTTATTTCAGCATCTCCTATTTCCGGATTATATGCGTAACTGGAAATATTAACGAATACCTCTTCTATACAAAGCTCTATCTGCATAGTAATAGCTTCTTCGCATCCCCTTGCGTCCAGCTCTTCCCGTACAAATCCCTGAACCTTCTCCAAATATTTTGTTTCCGCGGGAACAGTAATAGATTTCATATACTTGCTTCTCCTTTTCATGCGTACTATTTCAACTCATGCCTGTTTCTATTTCTTTTTAAGTTTTTGCGCCTCTCTTCGAAGTGTAGCTTCGGCAGTTGCAAAATCTTCTATGCTCTTCCTGTGAAGCTCTTTCTCAAGTTTATCTTCCTTTTCCTGCTGTAATCTTCTGGCTTCCATATCATCAGGGCTTGTAGCAGAATCCACAAGAATAAGGACGTCGTTGTCTTCAATTCTCATTATACCGGGTTCAAGATATGCTTCTTTTTCTTCTTCATCCTTCATCCGATATTTCATAATGCCCGGCTCTATGCATATTACAACATTTTCATGGTAAGCCTTTACACCATACATCCCGTCTACCGCAGGAATTATAACACTTTCGGCCTCACCTTCAACAAAGGTATCATCAGCCTCGTATACTCTCAAATGAAATGTGTTCATGCTTTTATACTCTCAGCTTTTTTTACAGCATCATCTATTGTGCCCACATTATAAAATGCTTCTTCCGGAAGATCATCGTATTCACCTTCAAGTATAGCCTTAAATCCGCGTACTGTCTCTTTAACAGGAACATAAACACCTGCCATTCCGGTAAATTTCTCAGCTACATACATGGGCTGTGCCAAAAATCTTTGAATCTTTCTTGATCTGGAAACCACCAGTTTATCTTCATCGGAAATCTCTTCCATACCCAAAATAGCGATAATATCCTGAAGCTCTTTGTATTTCTGTAAATACTCCTGAACCTTTCTGGCAACATAATAATGGTCGTCTCCCACGATCTCCGGTGTAAGGATTCTGGAAGTTGATGCCAGCGGATCAACAGCAGGATATATACCCTGCTCGGATATAGCTCTTGAAAGAACCGTAGTAGCATCCAGATGCGTGAAAGTAGTCGCCGGTGCAGGATCCGTAAGGTCATCCGCAGGAACATAAACAGCCTGAACCGATGTGATTGAACCGTTGGCTGTGGATGTGATCCTCTCCTGAAGTGCTCCCATCTCTTCCGCAAGTGTAGGCTGATATCCGACAGCCGAAGGCATGTGTCCCAACAATGTGGAAACCTCGGATCCCGCCTGAACAAATCTGAATATATTGTCTATGAAAAGAAGGACATCTTTATGTTGTTCTTCTCTGAAATACTCTGCCATCGTTAGTCCCGTAAGGGGAACTCTCATTCGAACTCCGGGAGATTCATTCATCTGACCGAATACCATCGCTGTTTTATCAATGGTTCCGCTCTCCTTCATCTCTGACCAAAGATCGTTTCCTTCACGACTTCGCTCACCAACACCGGTGAAAATGGAATAACCACCATGCTCCATCGCTACATTATGTATAAGCTCCTGGATAAGAACCGTCTTTCCTACTCCGGCTCCTCCAAACAGTCCGATCTTACCGCCTCTGGCGTAAGGCTCCAAAAGATCTACTACCTTTATACCGGTCTCAAGTATCTCTATATTAACACTCTGCTCCGCAAAAGAAGGCGCAGGTCTGTGAATATCCCATCTAAGTTCATTTTCTCCTATCTCGTCTCCGCCGTCTATGGGTTCACCGAGACAGTTGAACATCCTGCCTATTGTATTTTCTCCGACCGGAACCTTTATACTGCTGCCCGTGGCGTAAACCTGCATATTTCTGGAAATACCTTCACTTTGTGCCAAAAGTATGCAACGCGCTCTGGATCCTCCGGGTAACTGTGAAACCTCCATTATCCTGTCTTCACCATCAACATTAACAGTCAAAGCTTCTCGAAGTTTTGGCATTTCGGTTGGCAAAAACTCTACATCGATGACAGGTCCGGATACTTGTACTATTTTTCCAATACGAGTCATCTATGCCTCCTTGTTTTCATGTTTTCTCCTTTGTGCAAGCGCACCTGCGGAAATCTCTGTGATCTCCTGGGTGATTGCCGCCTGCCTAACTCTGTTGTATTGAAGCTTCAGCTTCGACATAATTTCCTGTGCATTATCATTCGCAGCCTTCATAGCATTCATTCTCGCATTTTGTTCTGCGGAGAAACTGTCTACTAAAGCTCCGTATATAAATCCGGAAATATAGCTTGGCATTGTTCTGTCCAAAGCCTCTGAAACCGAAGGATGAAAACGACAGTGAATATCTTTACTGCTTTTATTCTCATCAGGTGTTATATAATCTTTTCTCTCAAACGGAAGCAGATGCATGACCTTTACTTCCGAAAGCAACTCCGTTTCCATATCGCTGTAAATAACACGTATCTCATCGCAGTTGCCTGCTTTATATTCGGGTAAAAGTATATTTGCTATCTCCCTTGCCCTTCTGAAAGTGGGATTCTGCGCAGTATATAAAAATGCCTGTTCGATCGGGATATTGTGCTTAAGGAAATATCTTCTTCCATACTCACCGACAACGTACAGTTTCGTACGCTTATGCTTTTTCATTTCAGCTTCAGCTGCTTTTATTACATTATAATTATACGAACCGGCCAGACCTTTGTCTGCCGTAATAACAAGATATGCATACATTTCCGCAGGCTTTCGCCCGGTCTCCGGATAAAAATACGGAGAAACCACATCATGCTCACTCTGGAATATTCGTCTGATCTCATACTCCTGCTGCCTGAAATACGGTCTCGTCCGCTCAAGCTCCTCTTTTGCTCTGCGAAGCTTGGTAGAGGAGATGAGATACATCGCATTCGTTATCTTTTGCGTACTTGTGACGCTGTTCATACGATTTTTTATCTCTTTTGTAGATGGCATATCAATTACCCGTTAAATTCAATCTGCTTTACTCAAATATTTTTGCTGATATTTTTCCGCTGCCGATCTGATCTTTTCCCTGTCTTCATCCGAAAGCATTCCTTCGCTGTTGATGCGCATGATAACATCGGGAATTTCTTCTTCCATATATTCAAGAAGATTTTCTCTCACATCGGAAATCTCTTCCAGCGGTGTTGATAAAAACAACTTATCCATTGCGCAGACTAATATTATGACCTGATCACTTTCCGAGAAGGGATTCTCCTGTCTCTGACGAAGCAGTCTCATAAGTCCCTGTCCGTAATTCAACTTTTCTCTTGTCGGTTCATCAAGGTCATTGGAAAACTGAAGGAAAATCTCCATCTCCCTAAACTGTGCAAGATCAAGTCTGAGTGTTCCGGTAGCCTTTTTCATGGCCTTTGTCTGGGCTGCGCCGCCGACACGGGAAACGGACAGACCGACATTGACCGCTGGTCTTTGGCCTGAATAAAACAAACTGCTTTCCAGGAATATCTGTCCGTCTGTAATGGATATGATATTGGTAGGGATATAGGCGGAAACATCTCCGGCCTGTGTCTCAACTATGGGAAGCGCTGTAATACTGCCTCCTCCGAGCTCATCCGATAAATGAGCAGATCTTTCCAAAAGTCTTGAATGGAGATAAAAAACATCTCCGGGATAAGCTTCTCGTCCCGGTGATCTCTCAAGAAGCAGTGAAAGCGAACGATACGCTATTGCATGCTTCGAAAGATCGTCATACACGATCAGTACGTCATCCCCCTTATGCATGAAATATTCTGCGAGTGAAGTTGCTGCATAAGGCGCAATATACTGAACCGAAGCCGGCTCACTGGCTGACGCGCTGACTATTATTGTATACTCCATTGCTCCCTTTTCGGCAAGCATATGAGCAAGCTGTGCCACGCTGCTGGCTTTCTGACCAATGGCAACATAAACACAGATCACGCCCTTGCCCTTTTGATTAAGGATAGTATCTGTGGCAATGGTCGTCTTTCCTGTCTGACGGTCTCCGATAATAAGCTCTCTTTGACCTCGTCCGATAGGAAACATCGAATCTATACTTAAAATACCGGTATTCATGGGTCTGTTTACCGGCTGTCTGTCTATGATCGTGGGTGCAGGCGATTCTACCACCCTGTACCCCTCGTTTTTAATGGGGCCTTTATTGTCTATGGGCTCTCCGAGTGCATTTACTATCCTGCCAAGATATGCGTCTCCGACAGGAATACCTGCTGTCTTTTTCGTCCTTCTTGCCCTGGATCCTACAACAACATCATCATCGCCTCCGAAGAGGATGACACCTATATCGTCTTCCTTAAGATCCTGAACCATACCTTTAACACCGGATTCGAAAAGGATAACTTCTCCGTAAGTAGCCCCGGGAAGACCTTCTATATGAACTATACCATCTCCTACACTAACGACTTCTCCGTCCTCTTCGGCAACCAAAGTCGCATGCCAGTCCGCAATACTGGTCTTGTACAAGGTGATAAGATCCTCAGGCTCTCCTGTACTCATAGCTCTGGCTTCTTCCATCAGATCCTTTAACTGACGAAATCGCCCTGCTCTGGTCCAGTCATAGACATCATATCCGACCTGCAGCTTAAAACCGGGTGTAAGTGTTTTGGTCTCTATCCACTCAAGTTCATATTTTTTTTCGTATTTTTTGGCTATGAAGGCCTTGAGTCGCGTTTTTTGTGTATCACTGGGTTCTTCAGCACAAAAGATATAGGCTGTGAGTTCTTTTTCTTCGGGAGTTTTGCTATTTTCCATTAGCTACGCTCCTTTCCGCTTCATCCAAAAATACGTCCAAAAGCTTTGACTGACTGTCATCGGAAAGTATCTTACCCGTAGCTTCGGTGATCATATTTTTGACATCATCCTTGGCAGAGTCCACTATCTGTTTTCTCTGTGCCTCAGCTTCTTCTTTTGCCTGATCCATCATAGCCTCGGATTCCATACGGAACTGTTCGGCCATTTTTTCTCTGTATTCGATGAGCTCTTCAGCTGCCTGTTTACGATTAATCGCTATCTCTTCATCTATATTCGCAAGCTTTGTCTCGTAAAGCTCCTTTTTTTCTTCGGCTTCAGACAGGGTGCTTTTTGCCTCATCGTCCATATTCTTATAATACTCCTCGCGCTTAGCCATGAACTTTTTCACGGGAGCAAAAAGTAAAATATACAATCCTCCGAACAGAAGGACCACATTGAACAGATGTAATAAAATCTGTGTAATATCTATACCAAGCGGCATAACATACCTCCAGCTACATTACGAAGATGATAAGGATCGCAACTATAAGAGCATAGATAACAACCGTCTCAATAAACACAAGTCCGAGCATTAAAAGTGTCCTTATATCATCCTTGGCTTCAGGCTGACGGGCAACACTCTCACTTGACTTTCCAATGGAAATACCCATTCCGATAGTTCCCCCGAGTGCTGCAAGTCCGACTACAAGAGCTGCTCCCAGCGCTTTACCGGTAATACCTGATGCCAGCACAAGTGTTGTCAAAAGATTAAGTCCAATTGTTCCCATTTCTAACCTCCTATGAAATACCGGCTGTTTCCTTCTCCGAAACTTCGCCGTAATATACTGATGTAAGCATCGTCAAAACGTACGCCTGTATCAATGCATGTAATACCGTAAACAATATACCGACTGCAACCGGGAGTACAAAACTTAAATGCGTGTAATAATATACGAGTTCTGTGGTAAGCATTCCGGAAAGCAGCGCTCCGAAAAGTCGGAAAGACATGGATATAGGAAGCGAAAACTCCTTTAATGTCTTGCCAACACCCTTGATTCCGTTTGCCATGATTCCGCCGAACATAATAAACAAGTATGAGAAAACTCCCATCGAGATCGCTCCGTTGATATTTGCAAGCGGAGCTGGCAAAGATACGGAATGTCCCGCTGTATTTACAGCCTGGAAACCAAAAAGCTCAAACATAGTACCTACAAAAATATATGAACCGGCTGCAAATATATAAGCACCGAGTGTATTATATTTGTGAGGACTGTTACCCTTTGCAAGATTATCGAAGATCGAAACCCACTCTTCGATGACCAGTTGAAATCGACCCGGTACATACTTAAATCTTGGTATTGCAAATATTCTTATCAGTAATGCAAAGAAAAGCAGTAAACCTGTAACAATAAAACCGGATACAAGTGAAGGATCAACAAGAAGTCCACCGAATATCTCGATTTTATTTTCATCATGAAGCACGGCGTCTCTCATCATCACCTGAATGCTTTCATGTCTTACAGAATTGGGAATTGTCACGGCTATTCCTATACCCAGCAAAACAAGCAAGACAAACATGACGATCAAAACCGTGTTTCTTTTTGCCTTTGACATATCCTCCTCCTGAATAATTTTGGGAAATCAAATTAGCAATTTGTCCAACTTTAAATTTATCATTTTATACTACTTTAGTCAATTAAAGATACGAATTTATATGTATTATCACTATACCACGATACGGTCCAAAACTTCCCCGATCGCATCCTCTATCACAAGATCCGCTGAAGCATCTCTTCCCGTAGACTGCTTGTTTATAACTACCAGATATTTCCCGTTAAAATAGTCAATAAGTCCCGCAGCAGGATATACAACAAGTGATGTTCCTCCGATTATCAACATGTCTGCAGAGCTTATCGCATTTATAGCGCCTCTTATAGTGTCGTTATCCAGCCCCTCTTCATATAAAACCACATCCGGCTTTACTCTGCCCTTACATTTGGGACAGGTAAGCATCAGATCATTTTTCTTTTTTGCCTCTTCAACAAAGGCAAGATCGTAAAATTCTCCGCAGTTTTCGCAGTAATTCCTGAGTACGCTTCCATGAAGCTCATATACCTTTTTGCTGCCTGCTGCCTGATGAAGCCCGTCAATATTCTGGGTTACAACAGCAGATAATTTCCCCTTTTCCTCAAGCTCTGCAAGCTTTTTATGTGCCTTATTCGGATCGATCCCGTCAAGGATCAGCTTGTCAAAATAGAACCTGAAAAATTCTTCCCTGTGAGTAACATAAAAACTGTGCGAAAGCATCGTCTCCGGAGGATAATCATACTTTTGGTTGTAGAGACCATCCACACTTCTGAAGTCGGGAACTCCGCTCTCTGTGGAAACACCCGCTCCGCCAAAGAAGACAATCCTATTGCTTTCATTGATCATTTCCTGTAGTTTTGCAATCTTTTCAGAATCCATAAATCTCATCAACCTCCTTTGTATAAACCCCATCTTTTTCATATATTATAAGAGGCGGCTCAACCGAAAGTCTGGGCCTTCCTCCCTTTTTACCTTCAACAAGGACCATCGAAGGCTCTTTATCCTTATACGGATGAACCATCCTAAGCCGCTTGGGCTCGATCCCCGCAATATGCATATCGCTAAGCAGTTCCACCAGCCGAAACGGTCTGTGGACAAAATAACATCTTCCGTCAGGCCTGAGCAGGGCTTTTGTTTCCCTTATAAGATCCTCGAGTTTACAACATATTTCGTGTCTTGCGATCGCCTTGGCATCGGAAGGATTGGCTATTCCGTGATCCGCTATCATGTACGGCGGATTACTTACAACAACATTAAAGGAGGCTTTTCCGAAAATCCCGGAAGCCTCCCTTATATCTCCGCAAACAATAGATATGCGATCATTTCTGCCATTAAGAGATACGCTCCTTTGAGCCATATCAGCACTTTCACTTTGAATCTCGAGTCCCGTGAAATGCTCACCCTTTGTTTTTGCCTCTAAAAGTATAGGTAAGATGCCTGTACCTGTTCCGAGGTCTATGACCGTTTCACCCGGTTTGACCGACACAAAACCTGATAGAAGTACGGCGTCCATGCCAAAACAAAACCTCTTTGGATCCTGCAAAATGTATCTGCCGCTTATCTGAAGATCATCAAGCCGTTCTCCCTCGTGTATAAGTCCTGTATCCATCAACGGTTATCTCCTCCGCTGTTATCCTGCTTATGCTGATAAGGACGATATCCTCCGTTTCTCTTTGAAAGATCTTTAGGAGTATGCTTACGTTCCTTTTTATCCTTGAATTCCTTTTTGGGCTTTTTGTCTTTTACGGGCTTACCCTCTTTATTATCCTTCTTATCCTTAATGTCTTTTCTGTCTTTGTTATCTTTTTTTGGTGCGTTTTCTTTCTTTTCTTTATTATCCCTTTTATCCCTGAAGTCTTTTTTATTGTTGTTTTTGTTAAAAGGCTTTTTATCCTTTTGTTTTTTCACCGTCTCGGGAACAACATCCTCATTAACCTCTTTGGTTTCCGCGGATGCCTTGTCGGGATTATCCTTGGCAGCCTTTTTATCTTCCGCATCTTCCTGTCTGCGACGTGGCTTTTCTGCCTTTTTGGACTGCTTTTCTTCCGGTTTGTTCTTCTCACCCGACTCCTCAAGCTCCTTTTGCATGGCAAGTCGCTTTTTCTTGGGTATGAAAGTTAACTCGGAAACGTCATATTCACGCATCTCTTTGGAATCGTTCTCCTCAAAGATAACGGAAACCTTTTGTCTTAATATATTAAGACCGCTTACAATTCCCTCTTCTCCGTCTTCCGTGATAGCTCCATCACCCTTTGAAGGCATCTGTTTATTGAGGTATTCGTATGTTTCCGACTCATTTGTAAGACAACACATCAGCCTTCCGCATACACCCGAGATCTTGGTGGGATTAAGCGAAAGATTCTGTTCCTTGGCCATCTTTATGGAAACCGGTGCAAAATCAGTAAGGAAGGATTTGCAGCAAAGCTCTCTTCCGCAGATTCCGAGTCCGCCTAAAATCCTCGTTTCATCCCTTACACCTATCTGCCTAAGTTCTATTCTGGTACGGAAAACCGATGCCAGATCTTTAACAAGATTCCTGAAATCCACCCTTCCTTCAGCGGTAAAATAAAACAGTATCTTGTTTCTTTCAAATGAATATTCCGTCTGAACAAGCTTCATATCCAGCTCATGCTCACGGATCTTTTCTTTTGCTATCTTAAACGATTCTTTTTCTTTTTCTTTATTTTCTATAATGATCTGCTCATCTTCTTCTGTAGCCACCCTGATTATCGGAATAGGTGTCTTTTTAAGCTTCTCATCATTCATTTCTATCGGGGGAATGGAAACTGTTCCGTATTCTGTGCTTCCCTCGCTCTCAACTATAACATGATCACCGATGCGAACATCAAATTCACCCGGATCATAGTAATAACTCCTTCCGGCGTTCCTAAAACGAACTCCTATAATCCTTGACATAAAATCTCCTAATTATCCTTTACTGAAAAACTTGCAAGCATGTTAAAAATAATGAGCCCCTTGTCCACATTGGCAGCAAGTGCTCTCCTGGCTCTCGTAACTGCGCGAAGTGAATTATCTATATCCGAAAACAACACCCTTTGTGCGCATTCCCTTATTTTTAACACCTGATTATCATAACACAACTTTGATTCCGATGCACCTATCTTATTTAATAATAAATCCCTGAACCAATCTTCCATAAGATCGAAATACTCGTTTAAATTATCGTCATCGGAAAGCATCTTATCTATAAACGGTATCCACTCGTACGATTCCCTGTCGTAGATCCCTGAAAGCAACCGGCTTATTAGGTCTTTTCTTTCTTTAAACTCCTCATCCACAGCCGCTTTTTCGGCAGCTCCGGGATTACCGAATGAAAAGGCCGCTATTTCCTTTGCCCTGTAATCGGGAACTTCACATTTTCTCATGAGAAATGATTCAATAAGCTCCTTTTTTACCGGTCGAAACGTCATATCAACACATCTTGACCTTATAGTCTGAAGCATGCTTTCCTTTTTGTCCGCAAGAAGGATCAAAACCACATACTCAGGCGGCTCCTCTATGGATTTTAGTATTATATTTTGGGAAATTTCACGCATCTTATGAGCGTTTTGTATTATGTATACCTTATATTCGCTTTGATAGGGGCGAACAAGAATATCTCCAACTATCTTTTCTCTTGTATATTCAGCCTGTTTATTATCCGGAGCATCATCCGGATCAAAATAAATAATATCAGGATGATTACGACTCGCAGCCTGGCGACAACTCCTGCATTCTCCGCACATCTCGCTTCCGCCGGCTTCACACATAAGCGATGCGGCAAAAGTACGGGCCATCTCAAATTTACCCATACCGTCTTCACCCGCAAAAAGATATGCGTGTGATATCTTTCCCAGAGAAACCGCATTCTTAAGATGAGTCTTTATATCATCCTGTCCCAATATATCGTTGTAACTCAAAACAACCAACAACTCCTTATGTGGTAATGTCCAGCAAAAGCCCGCGGATCTCATCTACATGACCCAGTATGGAAAGATGATCCTTTTCATCCTCAACCAGCTCCTGTGCGAGCTCATCAAGATTCTTATCCACAAGCTTAACGATTCCGTAAACCCTGTGTCTTCCCCTTCTGTCAAGGAAATTCTCCCTTGAAAACTTATGGGAACGATTTACTACCTCGTTGACAAACTCTTTAACAAGACCTCTGTATTTTTTCATATCACGGATATCCATATGCTCGGAAATCATCTTACCCTGCTTTTCAATATCCGTCATAAGCTTTGTGAGCTTTTCCTGAAGCTCACTGTCTTCTATCTTGGAAGCAAGTGTAAACTTAAAAGCTCCGTCCGACTTTGCAGCCTCTTTTGTCTCCTGCATAGCTTGAACCTGCTGCACTTGATTAACTTTAATATCCATAATCGTCCTTTTCCGACGCCTTTATATGATCTGTAATCTCATCCAGGCATCTGTCAAGATCATCATTCATAAACTTTTTCAAAATGCCGGCCGATCTTTGCCTTTCCTCAGAAAAATCCTCCGCGTCTGCGAGAAAACGGCGGCACATTTCTTCGTATCTTGGCTGAGTCATTGACCTTTCCCTCTCAAGTGCCCGTGAAAGTCTGACTCCGTCCTCTATCTCTATATATATCGGCACAACCTGTCTCAAACCAAAGTAATCGCGAAGCTTTTCATACGCTTCTATGGTTCCGATCACGATATAATTGTTATTTTTGATATCTATATTCCCGTCATCAACAGTAAAATAATCCCATCTGCCGTGAACCGTATTATATGAGCGCATCTCTATTATCTTGCCACGTCTATCAAGATCATCCCTCTCCTCAGCACTGCAAAATCTATACGATTGGCCGTCCTTTTCTCCCGCACGGATAGGTCTT
>JAILKW010000006.1 GCA_024693455.1 Lachnospiraceae bacterium | reverse complement strand
TCAATCGTTACGATCTTGTAGTCCGGTGTCATATATGCAATGGCCGAACTGGTAATGATCCAAACAACATTGTTTTCCTTATCGGGCTTAATACGCATAACAATATCAGAAGGCAATCCTTCTTCGACATTTATTGTCTTGGTACCCTCATCTGTAACAACGTATAATCCGCCGCCGTTGCTTCCGACAAGTATTTCACCATTAAGACCTTCTGCAACGGTAAGGCTTTCTTCATTGGTAATGCCGTCCTCCACACCTATAGACTCAATAACCTTTCCATCTTTTAGGATATTAACTCCTCCTATTAAGGCGGTTAAGATCCTGCCATCCTCTGTCTCATAAACGGAACGGATACTGCTTGACAATAAACCGTTGTCCTCATTATATATGGTAAGTGCGCCACCCTCAAGACACAAAAGGCCATAACCTCGCCAGGTTGAAATCCAAACACGTCCTTTGCTGTCTGAAATAATAGACCGGATTCGGACTCCTTCAAGCAACTTTATCAGATTCTTTGATCCCAGATCCTCGCCTGATGCGGTAATTACCTTGGTAAGGGGATAAGATTTAAGCGGACCGTTTTCATCAATTACAATAAGTCCCGTATCGGTACCTGCAAACAATTTGCCGTCACTCATACAGGTACTGTTAACTACTGTTTCCGGAATTTCAAAACGTCCGAAAATATCCGAAAACTGGTTGGGAACCACCTTCATTACGCCTTCACGCGTTGATGTAAACCAAAGATTCCCAAGGTAATCAGTCATTACATGGCCAACACTACTGTCCAGGGGAAGATTGTCCAAAAAAGTAAATTTACCGTCCTCGACTACTCCGATACCATTCCCCGCACAGATCCATATCTTACCGTCTATATATTCAAGTGACATCAGATATCTGAGAGGATCCATTTCGATCTTTTCAATTACGTCAAATCCATTGGTTAAATCTACATGATAAAGCCCGAAATCGGCAGCTTCCATGTATAACTTCTGTCCTCCGTTCGGATCCGGAAGAATAGCTCCCGTTCCTTTGAAAGGATTCTCTGCAGCAGAAATATATCTAAGGAGTTTTTTATCTTTAATGACCATCATGTCACCAAGATTGGTAGTTCCAAAGATATAGTCATCCTCTCCCGCAAAAAGATTTCGCATGTCGGCCTCAGCTATATCTTTATCTTCCATCATAGTTACCTTAAATTCCTCATCTATGATGGCAATACCGATCGTTGTAGCTACATATATAGATCCGTCTTTACCTTCTGTAATGGCACGGGTATGAGTAGATTTAAGACCGTCTGCCTTGCTCCATTTGCGCAGCTCCCCCCGTTCATAAAGTGCAATACCGTTATCGTTTGTTCCGATCCACAAACGATCTTTGCTATCCACGTATAGACACTTGATACTTGCAAGACCATCAAGATCCATACGTTCAAATGTGTTGCCATCATATCGGATCAATCCGGCATAACTTCCTATCCAGATAAATCCGTCCTTTGTCTCCACTATTGCGTTAGCTTCGGATGTCGGCAATCCGTTGCTGTTATCGTAAACAACAGCAGAAAAGCCCTCGTTACCGCCGATCGGATCAACATTCATCGACCGGTTATATACACCCGACGAATTCCTGGTGGCTTCTTTGTCTTCGGATCCGGAAGCCGCAAACACCGGAAAAGCTCTTCCTGTGTATAAAGTGGTTGATATAATTGCAACCAGTAAAAACAACACATACACAAAAGATCGTTTTTTCATTTTTTTCCTACCTTCATTACTGCAATGGCCTCTAAATAACTAAATACCTTCAAGTCTCGTTTCACCTTTGATTATATCGTCAAAGTTCAAGTCTCGCTCACGAGACTTGGCGCGGGATTTGCGTCAGCTTTAGCTGACATATTTCACATGCAAATCCCTGCGCATCCTCGCGGAGCTTATATCTCAGACGGAGATTAAACCCCGTCGAGACAAGTTCCTTGCCCCGTCTAAGCTTTGCTTAGAGGCGGGGCATCTCGTCTGAGATATACTTTTAGCGAAAAATAGGATATAATGAAGAAAAGTTTGTTGGCTTTGAGAGGAGCACTTCTATGGGAATCTATCTTAACCCTACACCGGAAAATTTCAGAAGAACCCTGGCATCGGAAGTATATGTCGATAAAACAATGATGATTGCGGAACTTTCGCGTTTTATAGATGCAGGTAATAATTATGTCTGTATTTCACGCCCCAGAAGATTTGGTAAAACTATAGCGAGTGAAATGCTATCCGCATATTTTTCTAAAGGACAGGATACCCATAGCCTTTTTGATAATCTTAAAATTGCAAATGCTCCTTCATACGAGGACAACATAAATAAATATAACGTAATCAAACTTGATATGAACAGCGAATATCAGAGTGCTATAGAAAAAAATGATCTGATCAAGATCATTACATTTAAAATAAAAAAAGAACTGATACAGGAATTTCCTTCTGTTGATGTACCGGATTTTTTTTCGATTGCTGATACCATAATGGAGATACATAACAAAACCGGCGAAAGATTTATTATTATGCTTGATGAATATGATGTGTTAGTCCGGGAAAATGTAGAAAAACAACTTTTTGATGAATACCTTAGTTTTTTAAACAGCCTCTTCAAAAGTGCGACCCTTCGTCCTGCGATCTCACTTGCATATCTTACCGGAATCCTTCCGATAGTCAGAGATAAGGTCCAGTCCAAACTTAACAATTTTGAAGAATATACCATTATTGATTCCGGGGTATTATCTGAATTTACCGGATTTACCTCTGATGAAGTAAAAAGTCTTTGCGAAAAATACGACATTGATTTCGATACCTGCCGGCTTTGGTATGACGGCTATAAACAAAAAGAATATGAAATCTATAATCCACAAT
>JAILKW010000005.1 GCA_024693455.1 Lachnospiraceae bacterium | reverse complement strand
ACCTTCAGTTACAAAAGCTCTTACCTCGGTAAGAAATATGCTTGAAATTCCTACTTAGAATATAGTCTTTCCTTAATAATAATAATAAAAAGCTGCGTGCGCGCAGCTTTTTATATTGTATAAATATTTGTTTAACCTTTTGCTTTATCAAAAAGTTCCTGCATCCATTCACTGGGTGAGCCTTCTGTCTCGGGAAGTTCTCCGTCTTCAAATTTATATTCCTCAAATTCGATGTAATCGGGAATATGACTTGTCTTAATATACTTATGAAGTATACCGTAAGGCTTCAGATACTCATCATCATAATCATCCTCTTCCTCCCCCATTTTATCGGGTTCGGGATCTTCCTTGAAAAGCTCCATAACAATTCGGTAACTATCCTCGTTAGTAGTATGCATAAGAACTTTTGTGTCCTTATCAAGTCTTTCAGACGCATTATGGAAGGCACTCCTTAATAAGGAAAATACTGTCATAGGACTAACCTCTTTTGACCAAAGAGAAGCGAGTCTTACCTTACCATCATCGATCTTCTCTATAACAGCATATGAAGTGATCTCATTGTCGGTAATGTTTGCACAACTGATATCCTTCATGATGTTATCTCCCAAAAATCCACCTTCGGGAATATAGTCTCCGCGTTTTTTATGCTCAGCCTCTAAAGCATCAAAGAGTTTTTTATCGATCTGTGCAAAGGTTTTCTTATCATTACCTGAATCCTTTTTCATAAGCTCTGATGCTTTGATGTCTTCAAGAGTAAACATAAATACCTGATCAAACTCATCATCATCTTCAACATATTCTGTACTCTCAAGGAATTTCAGCATTGTTGCCTGATTTTCGTCTTCAACAGTGAATACCATTCTGTACGGAACTTCATAATCATCTACCTGACTTTCAATCTCAGCAAGAAGTTCTGATGCAACTCCCTTTCTTCTGTCTGAAGGAAGCACATAAAGTGAAAAGATCACAAATGAATTAAGATCCAAAAACTTTCCGGCAACAGCCCCACACGGCTTGTCTTCATCGTTAAAAGCAACATATGCAAGCATAGTCCCTTCAGCAATGCCCTCCACTGCTTCCGGTAGAAGCAGTGGCGCATATCCTTTATAATTGGTCTTATCTAATAATCTAATAGTCATATTCTTAAATCTCCAATCTATGAATCATTGCCGCTTTATTTGTTTTCTTTTTCTTTGATCTTCTGCTGGATCTTGCGACGATCTTTAATCTCTTTTTCAAGTTTATCAACTCTGTTGGATCCTGTGATAGACTTCCAGAAGCTCTTATTTCTGTTTGCAAGTTCAAGTATTTCTGCTTCAAACAGCTCTTTGTTGCTCTTCATGATATCCTCAGAAGATTTATATGCAAACTCCTGTTCATCTAATGTAAGTCCCTGAGCACTTACCGCTTCTTCGGCATAATTTGTACCATCATTCTTAAGACCACGGCTTCCAAGGAAACTGTTCATTATTACATAATAACTTCTGATATTTTCAACATCATGGAACTTCTTGTTTCTTGCAAATGTTCCTTTACCGAGTACTCCGAGAGTGTATTTAAGTGCTTCAGCAGTTTCCTTATCCGCACCCATAACCTTCATCATGGCATTGAAATCTTTTTCTTTGATTTTTATAAGCTCATCATCAACCATCAAGGTATCCAAAACAGTTAGTACTCTCTTAAACTTCTGGAAAGTTTCTTTAATAAATTTTCCGTCCTTTCTGGTAAACTCAGCCTGAAGCTCTTTTTCTGAAAGCGGAAGTGATTTTATACCATCTGTACCGAAATCTTTATTGCCTTCTGCTCTGAGCATATAATAACACTCTCTGAACTCCCTCTGGAATGAAATTGCTATATCTTTATAGAATGCAAGTCTTCCCATGGCCTTATTATCCAAATTAGCCTTCGTATCTGCAGGCACGGTAACATGTCCGGTAAATTTGTTGTAAAGACCTGTTGCATTAATATTCTTTGCGTTCTTTACTTTTTTATTTTTGTTAATATTAATGTATGTAAGCATAGGTGCAAAGGTTTCAGTCTCAAAACTTGAAAAACCTTCTATGTTACCGCTCTGGTTATTAGCTTCATGCTTTTCAAAAAGCAACCTGTAAGTATCTGACAATTCCGAAGATATATAAGCGTCAACCGTTTTATTTGATTTTTGAGCGTTTGCAATTATGCTTTTATCATTTTTTATCTTGTCAAGCTGATATACACTGTCCAAATCTACATTTGTACGAAGATATGATGACATTTCCTGAACTTCTGCAGATGTCCTAAGCTGGAATACCTTTTCTTCAGCAATCTTTTTACTTTCCTTTGAACTAGCTTTGATCTCTTTCTTAACGCTTCTTGTTGCTCCCTTCTTTGCCTGTTCTACGGTAAGGTTAAGATCGATGCTGCCCTCTTCATTTACGTGATACTTTTCGGAAATTGCCTTAAATGTACTAACATAACTCTTAAGATAACCCTGATATTTTTCGCCAACAAGGCTTGTGTATGCCTTCTCGAGCTTGTTGTTTCCTTTTATGGCATTTTGTACAAAATCTTTGTGCTTATCGTTCATCTCCAGGAAAGCATCTATCTTCTTAAGCATCGGAACGATCTTTTCAAGATTCTTGAGCATGTACTCCTCATTAGCCTTTTCACCGTCTATTTCGAATGCACTGATCTCGCTGATAGTCGAAACGAGCAGAGCCTTCATCTTATCGCACTCTATTCCGTTATTTACAATATCAGTAACTATCTCATCATTCTCTCTTCTGTTCAATGTCTCCTGATAATTGGAGGGCATTCCTGCCTGGTTAAGTTTTACTCTCTTAAACAGATATGCCATTTTCTCAAGAGAAACCTTCTTTTTCTCGTCCTTTTCTTCGTTGAGAACTGCCTTTAATCTCTCACGCTGTACCGGCTCAACGAATCCGTATTTATAAGACTCCTCCTGACTTATGGTAACTGAAAGATTGATCGTTTCATCAATACCGGATTTGATATTGTATTTCTTAAGAGTCTTTCTGAAGGCCTCCTGGGTATTCATATTGGCAACATAGTTGGTAAACTCATAGAATTCATCAGCATTCTCTTTAAGCCTTCTTGCCTCTGATATTAAAAGGAAGTCATCATCTCCTGCTTTTATATTACGGTTTGCCTGAACCAGATCATTAAGCAAACGGTTCCACATTTCCATGTTATTTGAAGAAAGAAGTTTCTTCTTCTTACCACATTCCTCTTCGCCCATCTGATAAAGTTTTTCAAACAGCATTGACTTGGGCGTGGTGGGAACTTTAGTGTTATCAAACAGCTTGGTACGAACTTGAATTCTCTGATCTTCTGCCATAGCCTGATATTTCTTCATTTCAGCCAGTATAGCTTCCTGAGCCTCTTTACTGTCAAGTCTTTCAAGCGAGTTGTTACGTATACCGTCTACCAATGAACCGGTAGAATTCACAAATCCGTTTGCTCTAAAGTAAGAATCCATAAATTCTACGAAGGGCATAAGTTCTTTAAGCTTATTATTAAGATCTGCTTCGAATTTTTTACCCTTTATAAGATTATAATAAATTCTCTCTTCGATGGTATTATCTCTTTGTTCTCCTTCTTTCTTTTTAGCATAGGAAAGAACTTTTTCAAATCTTCTTACCTCACTGGCCTTAAGGATAAGAGAAACCATATTGTCTTTCTGTTCAAATATACCCTTTGCAAACTGATCGGGAAGGAATACCGTGTTCATGAAGGCCACGATCTGCTTTCCGACAAGGCTGTTAAAGTTAGGATCATCATTGCTCAGCTTATAATCCTTATCCCACTTTTCCTTAGCTATAATAGAGTCTTCATAAAGATGAGCGAACTCACTTGTTGCAAAATTACCAAAGTCTTTCTCATACTTCTTCTTAAGATCATCTCCTTCAAACTGTCTTCTGTAGGAATTATAGGCAGCCTCATTGATGTTGGCAACTCTTGACTTAGCCTTCTTGATCTTTATCATATTATCAAGAACTGAAAGTACATTTTTTCTTGCTCCAATTGCCTTTACAGCCTCTTCATCCACATTCGCAGCATTAACATCAACTTCTTTATCCTTTTCTACCTGTTCATTAAGTTTTTCTCTTGCTGCTTCAAGTTTTGTAATATCAAGATCTGACATTTCAGTAACAAGCCTGGTATCGATAAACGCTCTCTCATCAGATACAGCATTGTTAAGAGCTGCCGACCATGCCTCCGAATAATCTTCAAATAACTGAACCTTAGTCTTGATATCATAATATCTCTCAGGTTCGGTCTTTCTCATATTTTCATATTCAGCCTGATTCTTATCATAATTAAGCTTATAGTAGATCATGCCCTGGATCATTTTGGCAGTTTCATCACTGACCTCATAATTCTCAAGTGAATCATAATGCACAATGTTCATCTTCTGAAGTGCATCAATCTTAAGAGCTATTACATCATCGTCAGTATACTTAGGTGCTACTATATTTTGGAACTTATCACCAATCCTTTCAACAATCTCCTTACGTTTGCTGTGAGAAGCTCTGGCACTGGTCATCATCTTGATCCTGTCAACTTCATTCCTGTCTTCCGCTAAGCCCAGAGCACCGCGAAGAATAGTGTTGTGGAGCTTGATCTTATCAACATCCTTAAGAAGCTCCATATTATTTACATCCAGCTCTTTTCTGGCAATCTCAACCTCTTCTTCTGTCATCTTATCAGATTTGGTAAATCCGTTGATAGCATACTTTAATGTGATATAGAGAGAATCTATACGGTTATTTACAAGCGTAAGATTCTTTTTAAGTACCTTATACTCATTACGAACAAATCCATCTGACATCTGATTCATTATTTCCCCAAATGCGCCGTTATATTTAAACTCATCTGTTTTCTTCTCGTTTGTAGTTGAATCAATATATTCTACCGTTTCTGTTGCATTACAACTAAAACCCTTGTATTCACTATAATTTACATTATCATTATTGGCTTCCTTAACCTTATAGAAAACATTCATTTTGGCATTCATTTCAACTGCTTTGAGACAATCCTTATAAAACTTATCATAAAGATCTCTTACTTCAGGACCGTACTCTACGCATTTATTTATATTCTGCTTAAGCAGCTGACGTATCTCGCCTAACCTGGAACCATATTTTCCACCGGTTGCATCATAGGTCTTATCTTTTACTGTTGCATCTTGAACAAACTTCTCACCCTTAATATGCTCATAATGGTATCTGTCAACATATCCGGGATTTTTTTTCAAAAAGTTTTCGTATTCTCTATTAAATGCGTTAACTTCACTTTTGACATAATGCTTGGTACTTTCACTAAATATATTTCTGAAAAGTTCCTGGGATTTTTTATTATTTTCGGCCAAAACACTTGTTATATTATTAAGTGCATCCTGTGACTTGCGTTTTATATCTTCATCTATGAGCTGTTTCTTTTCTGCTGCAAGCTCCTTCCTGGATTTCCTTGTCTTTCCATCAGCCTTAAACTGATTTATACCGGAAGTATCTACCGCATTAGCCGGATCAACCAAAGAATATTTGTTTCTAAAGTAATACATCCTTTGATTTTCTCTGGCATTAGCTCTTTCTTCAGCTCCATTGATATTAAACTTTACCAAATCATCCTCAGTAAGATCATCCTGTCTGATACCATGAGCTGCCAAATGTGCATCCAAGAAATCGTTCATGGGCTTTTGGAGATCAAAAAGCTTTGTCTTAAGCAACTTATCAAGAGTAACGCTTGAAGTCATGTCCGGATTATTTCTTGAAAAAAGCCTATATTTAAAGAGTGTAAAGCTATCTTGCATAAAATCCTGGTGATTCTTTGAATATATGATACTAAATGCATTAAGTCTGTCTACAAAAGCCTTCACCTTAAGGAAGTTCTTGGACATATATTCATCGGTAAGATCCTGAGGCTCAATCTTAAATGAAAGAAGATCCTGAATCATCATTACATAAGCATCAGTTCTGTCCTGTCTGTTCTTTGAAGTATATTTTCTTATTAATCTTTCGTTATACTCTCTTGCGTCACCTATACTTCCGTCATGAGCCTTATGCTTCTTCCAAAACCACCATCCTGATGTTTCGTATGTCTTAAGGAAAGGCATAAGACCGTACTTCATCTCCTTATCACGATCCTGTTGTGTACCAAACCTTGTGTCTTGAGACATCAAATTGAAATATTGGTTATACTTTCTGGTATAGAATCTGCTTGTTACATATTTATTAAGTCTCTCCTCTCTTCTGTCAAGAAGATATTTCTCCCGTGCTCCAAGCTTATCAACATACTCACTGCCGGCCTTATCAAGTATCTTTTCCTCAGATCTGCGCTGTGACTTTGTCTCTGCATCCGCGATCTTAAATGACTGTTTGGGCAAAAGCTTTTCTCTTTGCTCTTCATCTAAATTTTCAAGAATAGATCCCTCTTCAAAACTCGGTGCAAGGTCAGCACTTTTATGAGCATTTACTACGATCTCCTGATTCTTTTTAAGAATCTCTTCCTCAAGATTTGCTTCATAATCCTGCATGTTGATCTTATCGTAATCTTTATCCATTCTGTCCTTGCGCTGCGTAATAAAATCATTTGCATTCTTGCTGCGGAACAGATTTTCACTTTGTTTGTTAAACTCATCAATATTTAACTCTTTTTTCTTGAAAAACCTGCCAATTGTATTATCATAGGTACTGTTCCAAGCTTTTGAAAGAAATTTTGTGATGTCTGACATTATTTACACCTCCATAATAAATACATGGGCTTTTTCACCATTGAAATCCGGCCCTTTTGTTGTGCTAAATATTTATACGTATTCCCCTAAAAAAAGGCAGTAAAAATTTTTCACAGTTATTATTATATGCAAATATGCAATATTATTCCAGTTATTTTTATCGTATTTTGTATATCTTTACTATTTCTGGTATTTATTAGTCAAGACTCGCTCGCGAGTCTTGCTCGCCGGATTCGGGTCTGCTTCAGCAGACAAATTCCTGTCCGGATCCGTGCGCATCCTCGCGGAGCGTTTAACTCAGTCGGAGCTTGTACCCCGACTGAGTATAGTTTGTCATAACCCCCACCTACGCTAACGCTTAGAGGTGGGGGATTTCTCCGACTG
>JAILKW010000340.1 GCA_024693455.1 Lachnospiraceae bacterium | reverse complement strand
GCTTTATTATAAAGGAAAAGATACGTAATCGCAATTATTTGGAGGAAAAAATGAATTTCAAAAAGATCACAGGTTCAATTGCTGCTTTAACACTGGCACTTTCATGTGCCTTCTCCTTCCCTTCATTTGCTGATGGGACGGACACCGATGCATCAACCGGAATGTCTGCTAAGATAACTACCGCCTCCGGTTCCTATTTGGCGGGTGATACGGTCACTACAGACCTTTCTATTGCAGACACTCCCAATCTTTCCATTTTGGAAATAGAAGTTTCTTATGATACATCGGAGCTTGAATATCTTGATTCATCATGGACAGCTTCTCTCGGCGAAGATGATGCTGCATCTCTTTTTGATAATGATGGGAAAATCCTTCTTTCAATCGAATCGGAAAGTGGTTTCTCAATCGGCGGTTCACTGGCTTCCCTTAGTTTTAAAGCTTTAAATAATGGCAGTACCGCACCCGTATCCGTACTTATCAACTCAGTTACATTGGTGGGCGAAGATGATGAAGACGATTCTTCAGATGATACGGATGATGATGTTGATATTGTAATAGAAGACACTGATGACAGTACCGATACCGGCCAGACTACAGTAACCGACACTTCATCTTCTTCAGGATCAAGTTCAGGATCAAGTTCAACTTCTTCAAACAGCGCTTCAGCTTCTTCACGAAGCGTTGACAAAAGTTATAAAACCGGTGTTCTGTTCGGAAAAGATATTTTCCTTATAATCGCCCTTGCTGCAGGTGTCTTTGCAGGAGCATTTGCTATTATCTCAAGACGCAAAAAGGATAAATAAAACTCATGGATTTCAGTAAAGAGTGGACAGATCTTAATAAAATTTCATTTACAATAGAAGAAATAAGGCGCATCTCACCCGAGGCGCGCCTTAGTTATTATCAGAAGCTTCGTCGTCAGGAGGATTTATGTTTTGTTTCCTGGGCCGGGCATTTTTTTATGGAATGGTTTGCTGCCGACATAGACGGAAAGCATAATCCCAATTCATGGATACTCATAAGCAGAGATGTAAAGACCATCATTCGTCTGATAGAGGACGGCCGTTACTATGACAAGCGTGATTGGGAACTTACATACAAAGAACTCTATGACCAAAAAGAGTTCCTTTTCAATACCGGACTTGGCTACGAATTCCTCAGAAATCTATATCTTGCTTTAAACCCCGACAAGAAAAAAAATCTAAACACAAACAAAAATATCCCCAAACACGCCCTTACATTTCCAAAACGCCTCGGACGCTTTCTTATTATATTCTTTTTTGCTATAAGCGTAGGTACACTCAGCATCTGGCTTTATTTAACCATCGATGCTTACAGAAATCAAAAACAGCTCGAAGCTATTCACAGTTCCGACAATGAAACTGAGCTTCTCAATGAGGCGGTCACCAAACAGCCGGAGAAAGAAATCGAGGGAGATCAAAAAACGGCTAAAGATAACTCACCTGTTGTTCTTTCCGAATATAAGGACGCTCTTTCTCTAAACTCCCAGCTTTTCGGCTGGCTTAAAGCTGACGGTTTAAGCGCCGATCTTCCAGTCGTCCGGCCTGATAACGGTGATGATTTTTATCTCACCCATGATTTCAGCGGCGATTCAAATGACCATGGATGCCTGTTTGTTGACAGCGGCTGTAAGCTTAACCCCCGGAGCAATTATATAGTTGTCTACGGTCACAATATGAAGGATGGCACAATGTTCGGTAATATAGACTACTACACCGATCCGTCATATCTGTCACAGCACAAAGATATATACTTTGATACCATATACAAAAAAGGCAGATACGAAGCGATAGCAACGCTCCGTACCCGCCTGTTAAATCAAGACGAAGAAGGATTCAGATATTACAGATTAAACTCCTATAAAAATGAAAACGAATGGAAGGAATTCATGGCTTTCGCCGAAGAAAACCTTGCTGCCGGGTCGCTTTCAAGTCTCAAATACAAAGACAAACTGCTTTTACTCTCAACCTGCGAATATTCACAGGACAATGGTCGTCTTGTAGTTGTTTGTCGGTTAAAGAATTAGTCCTTTGCCCAACCAAACGAATATTTGACAGCCTTATTCCAACCGGATCTTTTTTTCTCTCTTTCTTCTTCTGTCATCTGTGGTGTGAATACCTTATCAAGCTGTACATTCTTAACAACATCCATTTGGCTGTTCCAAAAGCCAACTGCAAGGCCCGCCAGATAAGCTGCCCCAAGTGCGGTCGACTCCACACTGCTCGGCCTGTTGACCGGTGTATTAAGCATATCTGCCTGAAATTGCATAAGGAAATTGTTGGCACTTGCTCCGCCGTCAACCTTAAGACTCCTAAGATCAATACCGGAGTCTGCCTTCATCGCATCGATCACATCACACACCTGATAGGCTATGGACTCCAAAGTCGCTCTTATAATGTGATATTTGTTGGTTCCCCTTGTGATCCCGACTATGGTTCCTCTTGCATACTGATCCCAGTGAGGAGCACCAAGTCCGGTAAATGCCGGAACTACATAACATCCATGTGTACCGTGTGCCTTGTTTGCCCAATACTCGGTATCTTCTGCCGAATCCACAAGTCTCATCCCGTCTCGAAGCCACTGTATCGCTGCTCCGGCCACAAATATAGAGCCTTCCAATGCATAATATACTTTTCCGTCAAGTCCCCATGCAATTGTAGTCAGTAATCCATTCTGTGAAAAAACCGGCTTTTCTCCTGTATTCATAAGCAAAAAACAGCCTGTACCGTATGTATTTTTTGCTTCCCCTTCCGAAAAACACGTTTGACCGAAAAGAGCCGCCTGCTGATCGCCTGCAGCACCGGCAATTGGGATCTCCCCTCCGAAAAAACTCGGATCGGTATATCCGTAGATATAGCTTGAAGGCAGGGCACTTGGCAACATGCTTTCCGGTATCCCAAGTTCTTTTAGGATGTCCTTATCCCATTCCAGGGTATTTATATTGAAAAGCATCGTCCTTGAAGCATTGGAATAATCAGTGATATGGACTCCGCCTTTTGTCAGTTTCCAAATCAACCATGTCTCAACAGTACCGAAAGCAAGCTCGCCTCTTTCCGCTCTTTCCCTGGCACCCTCAATATTATCAAGTATCCATTTTATCTTAGTTGCCGAAAAATATGCATCTATGATAAGTCCGGTTTTATTTTTATATGTTTCCGTAAGCCCTTTTTCTTTGAGCTCGTCGGCAATTTTACTCGTTCTTCTGCATTGCCAGACTATAGCGTGATAAACAGGCTCACCCGTCTTTTTATCCCAGACTATAACGGTCTCTCTTTGATTGGTAATACCGATACCCGCTATATCCGAAGCCGTAGCTCCTATGGCACTCATTGCCTGAACAGCCACACCAAGCATGGTGGACCAGATTTCTCCCGCATCATGCTCTACCCATCCGGGATTAGGAAAAAACTGCTTGAATTCCTTTTGGGCCATGCTGCAAATTTTCCCCTCTTTATCAAAAATTATACAGCGGTTACTGGTCGTGCCTGCATCAAGTGCCATTATGTAATTCCCCATTTATGCCCCCTTTTTAGTTACCAAAGCAATCCAAAGATGTCCGAAATCGGAATATTAGCCTGAGCAAGGAAGGACAGTTTTGCCTGGGTGATAATAGCACCTCTTGCATTTACCGAAACAGAGCCATCCTGATTCACCTGTGTATTAGATTCCATGTTGTCTCTTTCTATTACACCGTTCAAAAAATCTTCCATCATATTCACTGACTCTCTTTGTGTTCTGACTTTATTAAGTGCTTCGTCCAAAACCGCGCCGGCATATCTTGCATTACTGCCGTCGCTTCCGTCAATCCTGATATTGTCCGTTCCCAAAGCGTGGGAAGACATGGCTTCCATCTCTACAGCGAATTCCGGCGAACCTTCTTCATTGCTGATACCGTATTTAAGGTACTGACTTCCCGGTATGTCAAATGTAGCCGAGAAACCATAAGGAACAGTAACTGCCACATTGCCATTGCTGTCATAAAGAGCCGGCGCACCTTCTTTGAAGTACATTTCACTTCGGCTTCCAATATCATCAGCCGATGTCACTCCTATATACTTTGACAAAGTATTTTCCGCAATAATGTTTCCGTCCTTATCATAGAAAGCGACATCTCCGGTCACTTTAACACCCTCTGTAACACTTGAAGCTCGAATATCTGCTTCAGAAATCCTGTCCGCGCCTCCCGAAACCGTAAACCTTGCCACCGTATTTCCGGAGGAATTCGTTATACGATAACCTCCCGCGGAGTTCTCATCCTTAAGCATAGCATATTCTCCGCCCAAAGAAGAAGGACGCTCAACGTTATATGAAACCGACACGGAAGACGTGGAAGCATTAAAGACCGCACTTCTTTGTACCTCCATAGATCCGTTTCTAAAAGCCGCAGCAACTTCATTTTGTTCTCTTGTTCCGGCTGAAGTCGCAAAACTCATCGCTATCCGCATTCCCGTAGTCTCATCCGCAGCAAAGGTTACTGATGCCGGTGAACGTGCGGTATCAATTTCCAAATTGCCTTCTGTAACAGAAGAAGCCCGCATGCTTGCTCCCACACTTGTGGTCGCATTTGTCTGCCACACAGCTTCCTGTGGTGTTGAACCTCCCGATACCGTAATATATGCAACAGCCTGATCTGCTGCTCTGTCCCTGATCGAGAAAACTCCGTTTTGGGAATCCTCCGTTTTTA
>JAILKW010000302.1 GCA_024693455.1 Lachnospiraceae bacterium | reverse complement strand
TCCCCGTTTTGTGAGCCGGATAAAGGAAGTTCTCACCAATCAGGATAAACGTGTAGTGATCGCAGATGCAGGGCGTAAAAAAGCCCTTGAGAACCATACCTGGGACATTCGCGCCCGGGAACTTTCGGAGATCATATGGGGAGAATAGAACACGTCATATTTTTTAAAGGTCTGCTGGAGACCATGGATTATTTTGTGGACAAGCTTGAAGAGGGGGCAAAAGAACTGGGGATAGATACGTATGTGATCAATACCAACGACCCCTCGACCTATCAGTCTGAAGAATTTGTAAGATTTTTTGAACAGGACAAAGTGGCTGCCTTCCTTTTGAATCAGATCGGGCTTGGAATGAAGCTTGGAGAGGAGAATCTTTGGGAGAAATATCATATACCGGTTTATGATTTTATACAGGATCATCCAAGGAATTTTTTTGATTCTCTTGTTGATCCGATATCAGACTTTCATGCTATCGTAATAGATCACGATCATGAGCCGTTTATCAGGAGGTATTTCCCGAAGATTGGGCCTATTCATTTTTTGCCAAACGGAGGCGCACCGGAAGGAAAGCCTCTTCCGTACAAGGAAAGACCGATAGATGTGCTTTACTGCGGCTCATGTCAGGAGCCGCTTACCAGTTTTCCTGCTATTCCCTTTTTAAAAAACAGCGGCCAGGATTTTTACCAGACGGCAATAGGTACGATGATAGCAAATCCCATGCTTACCATGGAACAGGTTGTAAGATGGTATCTTACGGAGCAGGAAAAATGCAGCGAGGAACAGATATTTCAGATCATAATGGCTGTTTCTTTATATATAGATAAGACGGTTCGCCGATATTTTAAACTTCAGGGAATGCATCTTTTGGATGAAGCGGGAATAAAGGTAGAGGTTTACGGAGAAAAGTGGACAGAAGGCGGAGAGACGTTTTCTGACAATATTCGATTCCATGGCAGGGTTTCGTCAAAGAAATGCAATGAGCTTGCAGGACAGGCAAGGATAGCTCTTAACTATATGCCGTGGTATAAGCACGGCGCCAGCGAGCGTGTATTCAACAGCATGATAGGCGGGGCGCTTTGTATAAGCGACAGATGTCCTTATCTGGAGGACAGATACGAAGATGGAAAGGAAATGCTCTTTTTTGATCTGTCCGACCAAAGCAGAATGGTAAGTATGATATCAGATATGTTATCGGATCCGCAAAGAGCTGAAGAAATAGCTGCAGCCGGCGCGAAAAAAGCACTTGCTGAGGATACTTGGACATGTCGTATGAAAGAGATCATGCGTATTATGAATTATGAATAATTTAAGTGTCCTGTTTTGGACTAAAGGGATGATATGGCAACTACGATTTTTGTTATGACTCATAAGGCATTTCAGCCGCCGGAGGATCCGGTATACAAACCGCTGCAGGTTGGCAGGGCTACCGGGGAAGATCTTGGATTCCTCGGAGATGATACCGGTGATAATATTTCGGAATATAATTGTTATTTCGGAGAACTTACGGGATTATACTGGATATGGAAAAATTATAAGGGTCGTGAGAATATAGGCATATGCCATTACAGACGATATTTTACCGATGAGAGACATTTGTATTTTTCGAGTGATGATTTTGACAGGATCCTTTCGGAGTACGATGTTATTACGAGTAACAGACTCGAGGCGGAAAAGATTTACTGGAAGGTATACGGAGATGCCCATCATATAGAAGATATGCAGGCCGTGGGAGAGGCTATTAAAAAAATATACCCACAGGATTATGATACTTTTATTTCGGTTATGGAAGGAATAGAGCATTATTACGGCAATCTTATGGTAATGCCCCGCGATACCTTCGATGACTATTGCAAATGGCTTTTTGATATTCTTTTTGAGGTATCACATCATATTGATCCTACGGAATATCCACCCTATCACAGAAGGGTTTACGGATTTTTGTCTGAAAATCTTTTGCTGGTTTATATCAGGGCAAGAGGACTCAGGCCTTATGAGAGCACCATAGGATGCTCCGAAGAAAAAGTTGAGAGCAGGGATCTTGTGCTGGCAACTTATCAGCTCCTTAAGATGGGACAGATAGACGAGGCATACAGATTGTTTTCGCAGATAGTGGATCTCAGACCGGATGTTACCCTTCCGATGTCTGATATTTACAGCAGGGTTGTATGTACCGAACAGATACTTTTCACCCTTGTTGCCGAGGAAAAGGCAGGCGTAACGGGTATGTGGGAGGTAAGTCATGATCTGTTGGTACTTATCGATCATTATAAAAAGGTATTTCGCATATTCTCCGCATATTCGGAGGGAAGTCCGATGTCGGACGAAGATTTTTCTTACCTTAAGGATACATTCGTTAGCGCGATATGTGCGGAACTCATGGTAAAAAGTAATCTCTCGAAATATTTAAAGTGTACACCTCTTGATGAGGAGCGTGTGATGGGATTGTATGAATGATTAAAAATTATAAGCTGAAGATAGCATACGACGGCAGCAGATATTACGGATGGGAACATCAGCCGGACAAAGACACTATTCAGGGTAAGCTTGAAAATGTTCTTGCCAAAATGGTTGACAAGGAACCGGAGGATATTGATATAATCGGAGCAGGCAGAACTGATGCCGGTGTTCATGCAAGAGCCATGACGGCTTCGGTAAAACTTGATACCGATATGACGGCTAACGGTATCAGAGATTATATGAACCGATATCTACCTGATGATATAGCCGTAGCGGAAGTTCGTGAGGCTTCGGACCGGTTTCATGCCAGATATAATGCGCAGGGAAAGACTTACCAATATACACTTTTTGACGGACCGGTTCACCCGGTTTTTAACAGAAAATACTATCAGGTTCTTGACAGGCCGATAGATGTTGAACTTATGCAAAAAGCCGCGGAGTACATGGTTGGAGAGCAGGATTTTAAAAGTTTTTGCGGTAACTCCCACTTTAAGAAGTCAACAGTCAGAAGGATTGAAAGCTTAACGGTAAGGAGATCGAAGGGATATATATATGTAACGGTGTCCGGCACGGGGTTTTTACAGAATATGGTAAGGATAATTGTCGGTACGCTTATAGAAGTGGGATATGAAAGGATGAAGCCTGAAGATATCCCGGTGATTTTGGAGAAAAAAGACAGACGTTTGGCAGGGCCTACAGCGCCGGCAAAAGGACTATGTCTTTTAAATGTAAGATATAAATGAAAGGAGTTTTTATGACAGTTTCAGATTCAATCAAGTATGTGGGTGTGGATGATACCACCATCGAACTCTTTGAAAGCCAGTATCCGGTTGATGATATAGGTATTACCTATAATTCATATGTTATTTTGGATGATCAGATTACCGTAATGGACACGGTTGATGCAAGAGGTACTGAAGGGTGGCAGAAGAATCTTGCTGAGGTTCTCGGAGACAAGGCACCTGCGAATTTAGTTATCTCACATCTTGAACCGGACCATTCTGCCAACATTAAGTGGCTTGCTGACAAATATCCCGATATGAAGCTCATAGGATCGGCGAAGGCAAAAGCAATGCTTCCCCAGTTTTTTGAGATAGACAACCTTGAGGAGAGATTCATAGCGGTAGCTGAGGCACAGGAGATTTCCATAGGAAGTCACACACTTCAGTTCTTTATGGCACCCATGGTTCATTGGCCCGAGGTTATGGTTACCTATGAAAAGTCCGAAAAAGTACTGTTCTCGGCAGACGGATTCGGAACCTTCGGAGCAAGCAGTGCGGGAAGAGCATGGGAAGATGATGCGCTTCATTATTATGGCAACATAGTTGGGAAATACGGTACTTCCGTTCAGGCCTTACTTAAAAAGGCAGCTGCTTTAGATATTGAGAAGATCTGTCCTCTTCACGGACCTGTACTTGAAGGAGATCTTTCTTTCTACATCAATAAGTACGAGCTTTGGAGCACATATACTCCCGAAGAAAAGGGTATCTTCATTCCGTATGCATCGATCCATGGCAATACAAAGCGTGCGGTTCTTGAGTTTGCTAAGAAGCTTGAGGCAGACGGCGAAAATGTTAAGACAATGGATCTTACGGAAGAGGATGTATCGGAAGCTGTGGAAAGCTGCTTTATCTACGACAGGATAATATTTGCGGCTTGTACCTACGATGGAGAATTATTCCCTCCCATGATGGATCTTATGTATCATCTTAAGCTTAAGAATTTCCAGAATCGTAAGGTAGGATTTATTGAGAACGGTTCATGGGGACCTGTTGCTGCAAGAAAGATGCGTGAGCAGGTTGAAATGATGAAGAACATGGAAATCGTAGAACCGGTTGTTACCATAAAGTCTGTTGCAAAAGCAGAAAATGAACCTCAGTTTGATGCTCTTGCAAAGGCTATGAAGTAAAGTCATAAAGTTTTTAGGTTTTGTAGCAATAGATACCTCTTTAAGAAAGGTAAGTATATATGAAAGAAATATATATTCATGTAGGTGTGCCCAAAACAGGAACAAGTGCTATTCAGTGTTTCATTGATAATCACCCGGATGTAATGGAGAGATATTCAATAGGATACCCTTCATTTGATATTGAGTATGAGTCAGCCAGCTCAAGGAGAAACGGTTATTTACTTGCTCATTATCTTGATGACAGTGAGATTAAGGAAAAATGTCTGGAAGGGATAAAAAATTGTCTGGAAACTCATGAGAAAGTAATTCTTACAGATGAGGGTATTTTTTATCGTATGTATAAGAGCCCCAAACTTGTGAAAAAAATCCACGAAGCTCTTTCTCCTTTGGGCGCTACACTCAAAATTATAATTTATCTTAGAAGACAGGATGATTTCGTATATAGCTTTTGGTCTGAACAGGCCAAGGAAAAGGCAGCACCCAAATTTGAAAAATACCTGGGCAGTTTTGATAAGAAACGTATTAATTACGAGCATAATTTAAAACAGATGGAAGATGTTTTCGGAAAAGAAAATATGATAGTTAAGATTTATGACAGAAATCTTTTCAAGAACAATAATATTCTTTCCGATTTCATGGATATTTTCGGAGGAGAGCTTACGGAAGAGGAGATAAACGGAGATCCAAGAGTCAATGTTACCCTTAAGGATGTATGTCTTGAGGCAAAGAGGCGTTTGAACAAGGGTTATGATGACTTTAAGGGGGCAAGCAATTTTTCGGTCAAGTTACTCAGGGATATTCAGAATGAGATGGCGGAAGAAGGCAAGCTGTTCGATCGCCCGTTTTTTGAGGCTAAAGACCGAAAGAAATTTATGGAGTACTATGAAAAGTCCAATGCGGCAGTGGCCAGAGAATATTTTGGAAAAAACGAAGGAGAAGAATTGTTTGCACCGGTAAGCGATAAGGAAGTCGATCCTGAGAATCTTAAGCCTTTCAGTGAAGATGAGATTAATGATGTTTATATGCGGATGATACTTAAACTTCATGACAGAAATGAGGATCAAAAGCTTAGAATGCAGACACAGAAAGAAAAGATACAAGAACTGAACAAGATGAAGAAACCAACGGCAACTTATGCGTTTTTAAAGAAGATTTCGCGTAAATTGGGAAGGTAAATAAAATCTTATGAGAGCCCTGCGGGGCTCTTTTTTGTTAATAATTACTAAAAATAAGCCGGTGATTTTGTAGAATAAAACTGGATGAAAATGGTTGATTATGAATGAAACAAGGAATATAATGAACGTAGTTGGTTGAACATGAATGAATGTGACGGGAGGGATCAAATGCTCACTGAAGAAAGATTTGCGAGGATCCTTTCAATAGTTGATTCCAAGGGAAGTGTGACGGTTGCAGAATTGATCGAGGAAATGGGTTCCTCGGAATCTACGGTTAGGAGAGATCTTCTTACACTTGATAAACAAGGACGTCTTCGCCGGGTAAGGGGAGGAGCCACATCACTAAATACGTCTTTATATACAAAAGATAATGATGTAAGGGTCAGGGATAAGCAGCACGGCAGGGAAAAAAGCAGCATAGGTTCTTACGCTGCGGAACTTGTCGGACCGGACGATTTTGTATACATAGATGCCGGGACTTCAACTCAGAGGATGTTGCTTCCCAAATTAAGTCAGGAAGCTTCATACGTTACAAATTCGGTCTCACATGCGATGAAGCTGGCTGCACTCGGAAGGAAAGTATATATTTTGGGTGGCGAGTTTAAGCGGTCTACGGAGGCCATTGTCGGAGAAGAGGCTATTTATTCAATTTCAAAATATAACTTTACAAAAGGTTTTTTCGGGACAAATGCTGTGAATATCAGTAACGGATTTACAACACCCGAGATGAAGGAGGCGGCGATCAAAAGATGCGCTATGGATCACTGCATTGAAAAATACGTGTTGTGTGATTCAAGCAAATTCGATCAGACTTCTTCAATATCATTCGCGGAATTTAGTCAGGCGATAATACTGACTGATCACATAAAGAGTGCATACAAGGGATACACAAACATAAAGGAGGTGAAAAATAAGTGATATATACGGTTACATTTAATCCGTCATTAGACTACATAGTTTCTGTGGATCACTTTAAAGCGGGGGCTACGAACAGGACTACGGCAGAGCTTCTTTTCCCCGGGGGCAAGGGTATCAATGTTTCCATGGTACTTCAGAATCTCGGATACGAGAGTCTGGCTCTTGGATTTATGGCTGGCTTTACCGGGAAAGAGATCGTAAGGCTTTTGGATGAGAAGGATGTAAAGAGTGATTTCATAGAGGTTAAGGACGGAATTTCCCGTATCAATGTTAAGCTTAGGAGCGACGAGGAATCGGAGATCAACGGTATGGGACCGGCTATTTCAAAGGATGATATCAGTAAGCTTTATTCACAGCTTGATTCCTTAAAGGCAAAAGATATTTTGGTATTGGCCGGAAGTATTCCATCGGTAATGCCTGAGTCCATGTATATGGATATTATGAAATACTTAAAGGACAGAGACATCTGTGTTGTGGTTGATGCTACAAAAGATTTGCTGGTAAATGTTTTGGAGTATCGTCCATTCCTGATCAAGCCGAACAATCACGAGTTGGGAGAGATTTTCGGAGTAAAACTTCGGACTAAGGATGAGGTTGTTCCCTATGCCAGAAAGCTACAGGAAAAGGGAGCAAGAAATGTACTTGTTTCCATGGCGGGCGAGGGAGCATTACTTGTTACCGAAGACAGCAGTGTTTACCAGAGTGATCCTCCGGAAGGAAAGGTTAAAAATTCCGTCGGGGCCGGAGATTCAATGGTAGCCGGTTTTCTTGCAGGTTATATGCATTCGGGTAATTATGAAGAGGCATTTTATATGGGACTTTGTACCGGAAGCGCATCTGCTTTTTCGGATAACCTGGCAACAAGAAATGAGGTAGAGGCTTTGCTGAAACAACTTGGCAAAGACAACTATATGATATAAGTCTTAAAACTGGACTTTAAAACGAAGGAGGAACAAAATGAGAGTAAGAGATTTGCTAAGCAAAGATTGCATTGATCTTAATGGCAGTGCATCAAGCAAAAGTGAGGTAATCGGCAAAATGGTTGACCTCATGGAAAAAAGAGGCAACATCAAAGATAAAGAGACCTATAAAAAGGGTGTCTTTGCCAGAGAAGAAGAGTCAACTACAGGTATTGGTGAAGGGATTGCCATTCCTCACTGCAAATCAGATGCTGTAAGCGCTCCCGGACTTGCTGCAATGGTACTTCCGGGCGGAGTTGATTATGATGCACTTGACGGAGAACCCGTTAATATCATATTCCTTATAGCAGCTCCCAATACCGAGGACAATGTACATCTTGAGGTTCTGAGCCGTCTTTCCATGCTCCTTATGGATGAGAAATTTGTATCTGACCTTAAGTCAGCAAAGAGCCCGGAGCAGTTCCTGTCAATAATCGATGCGGCAGAAGCTGCAAGAGAAGAAAAGGACAGCTCCAAGTCAGCGGCTAATAGTGGTATAGATGTAGTTGCAGTTACTGCCTGCCCTACGGGAATCGCTCATACATACATGGCAGCCGAGGCTATTGAAAAGGCAGCGGCAGAGATGGGAATTACCGTAAAGGTTGAGACAAGAGGATCAGGCGGAGCCAAAAACGTACTTACAAATGATGACATTGAGAACGCAAAGGGTGTTATCGTTGCTGCGGATACAAAGGTTCCCATGGACAGATTTGCAGGAAAGAGACTTGTTGAGGTTCATGTTGCTGACGGAATAAATAAGGCAAAGGATCTTCTTAAGAAGGCAACAGACGGATCAGCATCCATATATACGGCATCAGGTAAAGAAGAAAAGACAGCGGCTCCTTCAGGAAATGCCGGACATCAGGCTTACACACATCTGATGAGCGGTGTTTCACATATGCTTCCCTTCGTTATCGGTGGTGGTATCCTTGTAGCTATTGCCTTCCTTATCGATACTCTGGCAGGCTACGGAGCAACAGCCGGCGGAATGTTCGGTTCAGCTACACCTCTTGCAGCATTCCTTAAGTTTGTCGGCGGACAGGCTATGGGACTTATGGTTCCGGTGCTTGCAGGTTATATTGCTTATTCCATCGCAGATCGTCCCGGTCTTGCAGTAGGTTTTACAGGCGGTATGCTCGCAGTAGCAGGTAACGCAGCTATAGCAGGATACATTGATACATGGACAAGCCTTGGAAGTAATACAGGTGCATTCAGTCAGTTTATTCAGAAATTCGCATTTGCGGCTGACGGTGTTAATACGGTTTCAGGTTTCCTTGGAGGTATTGTAATCGGTTTCGTTTCCGGTTTCGTTGTAAACTGGCTTAAGAATATCACAGAAGGACTTCCTGATTCACTTAGCGGAATCAGACCTACACTTATCTACCCTCTTTGCGGTATCCTTATCGTAGGCATTCTTATGTGCTTCATCTTCAACCCTATTATCGGACTTATCAATACAGCACTTTCAAACGGACTTAACGCTATCTACAATAGCGGAGCTATCTGGCTTCTCGGACTCCTCCTCGGAGCGATGATGGCGATCGATATGGGTGGCCCTATAAACAAAGCAGCTTACGTATTCGGTACAGGTATGCTTGCACAGGCAGCTTCAGATCCTTCACTTGAGACAGCAGCATTCATTTCCATGGCAGCAGTTATGGTTGGTGGTATGGTTCCTCCTGTTGGAATCGCTCTTGCATGCAAGATCTTCCCTAAGAAGTTTACGGTAGCTGAAAAATCATCATGGATCTCAAATATAATAATGGGAGCTTCCTTCATTACAGAGGGTGCCATCCCCTTTGCAGCAGCAGATCCCGGACACGTTATTCCCGCAACTATGGCAGGTGCAGGAGTAGCAGGACTCCTTTCAGCATTATTCGGATGCACACTCCGTGCACCTCACGGAGGAGTATTCGTATTTGCTACAGTTGGTAATCCTCTTATGTATATCATTGCATGGCTTGCCGGTTCAGCTGTAACATGCTTCCTTCTCGGAGTTCTTAAAAAAGATGCTGAGTAAAATAATCATGGTAAGTAGATGAGATTATTGATATAATACACATGTGGTATAAATCAGTGGCATCCCGTCGAAATTGGGATGCCGCTCACTTATAAAAAGGAGAATAATATGAAAGAATTTACTTACACTATCACAGATCCCGAAGGCATTCATGCTCGTCCTGCAGGACTTTTTGTAAAAGCGGCAGCAGGCTTTCCTTGTACAATAACGATCGGAAAGGACGGAAAGGATGTCGACGCAAAGAGAATCCTCGGTGTTATGAGCCTTGGTGCTAAGCAGGGACATGAGATAGTGATCAAGTGTGAAGGCGAGCAGGAGGAAGAAGCTGCGGCAGCACTTGAAACATTCTTAAAAGAAAATATGTAGTACGCAAAAAGAGAATAGAGGCTGTTGCAAAAGTAAATATTTTGCAGCAGCCTTAAATTATAGCAGGGGGTGATAACGTGACTGAGATAAGCGGAAAGAGTGTATTTGGCGGAATAGCCATTGGCCCCGTTTCCATATATCAAAAATCGGACAATGTTGTAAAAAGAGAAAAAACAGATGATCCGGAAGCAGAGCTTACAAGGTTTGAAACGGCAAGAGAAACGGCTAAACAGCAGCTGCAGAAGCTTTATGATAAAGCGCTTACTGAGGTTGGTGAAGCAAACGCCATGGTGTTCGAAGTTCATCAGATGATGCTTGATGATCTTGATTATATTGAGTCTGTTCAAAATATAGTAAGAACTCAGCTTGTAAATGCAGAGTTTGCGGTAGCTACCACAGGTGATAATTTTTCCGAGATGTTTGCCAGCATGGATGATGAATATATGCAGGGCAGAGCTGCTGATGTTAAGGATATAAGCAACAGAGTGGTTAATGTACTTCAGGGCGGCGAAGGACCCGGATTTCATGCAACGGAGCCTTCCATTCTTCTTGCGGATGATCTTGCTCCGTCAGAGACCGTACAGCTTGATAAGAGTCTTGTGCTCTCTTTTGTTACGAGACACGGCTCCACTAATTCACATACTTCCATTCTTGCAAGGACTATGAATATACCGGCGCTTATCGGTGTTGATTATTCTGATGATTTTGCCGGAAAGATGGCGATAGTAGACGGATTTGAAGGCAAGATCATAATTGAGCCGGATGCAGACACTCTTGCAAAATACAAAGGACTTCAGGAAAAAGAAGAGGAAAAGAAACGTCTTCTTCTTGAACTTAAGGGTAAAGAAAATGTTACGATCGACGGAACAAAGATAAATGTTTACGCTAATATCGGAGGTGTTTCCGATGTTGCGGATGTTCTTAAAAACGATGCGGGCGGTATAGGTCTCTTCAGAAGTGAGTTCCTATATCTTGAGTCATCTGATTACCCTACAGAGGAAGAGCAGTTTAAGGCATATAAAACTGTAGCCGAGAATATGGCGGGCAAGAAGGTTATTATCCGTACTCTTGATATCGGAGCGGATAAGCAGGTAGATTACTTCAACATGGAACATGAGGATAATCCTGCACTCGGATACAGGGCTATACGTATCTGTCTTGACAGAATAGATATATTTAAGACACAGCTTCGTGCTCTTTACAGGGCAAGTTATTACGGAACCATATCCATTATGTTCCCTATGATAATATCGGTGGATGAGGTTCGTAAGATAAAAGAAATAGTAGAAGAGGTTAAGGCTTCCCTTACGGCTCAGGGTGTACCCTACGGCGAAGTTGAACTCGGCATTATGGTGGAGACTCCTGCTGCAGTATTTATGAGCAGAGAGCTTGCGGATGAAGTTGATTTCTTCTCAATAGGAACCAACGATCTGACTCAGTATACGCTTGCGATCGACAGACAGAATCCGAAATTGGACAATATCAACGATCCTCATCATCCTGCGGTATTAAGAGCGATAGAGATGACGATCAAAAACGGTCATGAAGGCGGTGCATGGGTTGGCATCTGCGGAGAACTCGGAGCTGATACTTCACTTACCGAGACCTTCCTGAGGATGGGAGTTGACGAACTTTCCGTTAGCCCGTCCAGAGTACTTTCCGTACGCGACGCAATCAGAAAATGCGATTTAAGTAAGTAGGAGTCTCCTGCAGCTTGGTATCAGCGCAGGTGGAGTAAATGTTCATTGAGTCTTATTATTAGGTAAGTCAAGACTCGCTCGCGAGTCTTGCGCGCCGGATTCGGGTCTGCTTCAGCAGACAAATTCCTGTCCGAATCCGTGCGCATCCTCGCGGAGCGTTTAACTCAGTCGGAGCTTGTACCCCGACTGAGTATAGTTTGTCAT
>JAILKW010000301.1 GCA_024693455.1 Lachnospiraceae bacterium | reverse complement strand
ATGACAAACTATACTCAGTCGGGGTACAAGCTCCGACTGAGTTAAACGCTCCGCGAGGATGCGCACGGATTCGGACAGGAATTTGTCTGCTGAAGCAGACCCGAATCCGGCGCGCAAGACTCGCGAGCGAGTCTTGACTTTTTCAAACCGGCATTAGTCTTCAGCTTCTATTACCTGATCAAGGAAGTCAATGATATCATCCCGGCCCTCCTTCGTTTCTGAGGAAAAAGGTACAATGATGTCATTACTGTCGGCATTTAAAGTTTGTTTTATCAGAGAGAGCGATTTAGCTCTCTCATTTTTTTTGATCTTATCCGATTTTGTAGCGATCACTATAGGCTGAAGATCAAGATATTTTATCCATTCAAACATCTGCACATCCTGATTTGAAGGTGCATGCCTCATATCCACAAGTAAAAAGATCAGTCTCAACATTTCAGACGAGGTAAGATAGCGTTCTATCATCTTCCCCCATTTTTCCGCAGTAGTCCTTGCTGTTTTTGCATAACCGTATCCCGGAAGATCAACAAGATATATCTCTTTATTCAAAAGATAAAAATTAAGAGTCTGGGTCTTTCCCGGTTGTCCGGAAGTTCTCGCAAGGGATTTTCTTTCCATCAGACAATTTATAAGCGATGACTTTCCAACATTGCTTCGTCCACAAAACGCAACTTCGGGATGTGTATTCTCGGGTAGTTTACTGGTTATTCCGCATACCGTTTCAAGTTCTGCCGATTTTATTTTCATTACAATTCTCCTTTTGGCTCACCGGTAAAAAAAAGGCGGCCAAAACGCCGCCCTTATTTTATGCACTTTCTTTACTGTCTTCAGTTGTATCTATTGATACAACATTGTCTTTTTTGTCAACAAGAAGCAGATTGTTGTCTACTATCTGTTTTGTAATGTTAAGAACCTTAACAGAGTTGTCCGAAGGAATATCATACATGTAATCCATCATAACATTTTCCATAAGAGCTCTTAAGCCTCTGGCTCCCGTCTTTCTCTCCAAAGCCTTCTTTGCCATCTCCCTTAACGCATCCTCTTCAAAATAAAGAGCAACACCGTCAAGTTCAAGCAAAGCCTGATACTGCTTTACAAGAGAGTTCTTGGGAGTGGTAAGGATACTTACAAGTGCATCCTCATCCAAAAGATCAAGCGAAACATTGACCGGCACACGGCCTATGAACTCAGGAATCAATCCGAATTTAACAAAATCCTGAGGCATTGCCATTTTAAGAAGATCGCTTTCCGTCTTCTCCCTTGCCTTCATCTCACTTGAAACGGAATCAAATCCTATACGTTTGGTATCAAGACGTGATTCAACTATCTTATCCAATCCTTCAAATGCGCCTCCGCAAATGAAAAGAATATTGGTGGTATCAATAGTGATAAGCTCCTGCTGAGGATGCTTTCTGCCTCCCTGAGGAGGAACAGATGCAACAGTACCTTCAAGTATCTTAAGAAGAGCCTGTTGAACACCCTCTCCGGAAACATCCCTTGTTATGGAAACATTTTCGGATTTCTTGGTTATCTTATCGATCTCATCAATATATATTATACCGAGCTGTGCTCTCTGGACATCATAGTCAGCAGCCTGAATAAGCTTTAACAGAATGTTTTCAACATCCTCACCTACATATCCGGCCTCAGTAAGAGTCGTGGCATCCGCTATCGCAAACGGTACTCCAAGCACTCTTGCAAGAGTCTGTGCCAAAAGCGTCTTTCCGGATCCTGTGGGACCAAGCATTAAAACATTACTTTTTTGAAGCTCTACATTAACTTCTTTTGCAGATAAGATCCTCTTGTAATGATTGTAAACCGCAACCGAAAGAACCTTCTTAGCTTCATCTTGTCCGATAACGTACTCATCCAGAAAAGCTTTCATTTCTTTGGGCTTTTTAAGATTTACTTCAAGTCCTTCAGTGGGACTTTCATCGAAATTATCATCTAAGATATCGTCGCCGAATTCCTCATCAATGATCTCGGAACAAATATCCACACACTCATCACAGATAAATGCTCCGTTAGGTCCAGCTATAAGTTTACGGACAGCCGACTGAGTCTTTCCGCAGAAAGAACAGCGGATCTTGTCTTCCCCTCTTGCCATATTTTATTCACTCCGATTCTTGATTATCCTGTCGATAAGACCGTATTCCAACGCCTCATCAGCAGTCATGTAATGGTCACGCTCTGTATCAAGCGCTACCTGTTCCACATCCTTTCCGGTGTTGGCGGCAAGGATTTCATTTAATCTTTTCTTGGTACGAAGGATATTCTCTGCTGCGATCTCGATTTCCGTAGCCTGACCTTTTGCACCGCCGGAAGGCTGATGTATCATGATCTCGGCATTGGGAAGTGCCAGTCTCTTACCCTTTGCACCGCCGGAAAGCAAAAATGCACCCATTGATGCTGCAAGTCCTACACAGATCGTAGAAACATCGCATTTAATATACTGCATGGTATCATAGATAGCAAAACCTGCCGTCACCATTCCTCCGGGGGAATTGATGTAAAGGTGAATATCCTTGGACGGGTCTTCGGATTCGAGGAAAAGAAGCTGTGCAACCGTAAGTGATGCCGTAGTTTCATTAACCTCTTCTCCAAGGAAAATAATACGATCCTTTAACAGTCTTGAATAAATGTCATAAGATCTTTCACCACGTGAGTTTTGCTCAATGACGTAAGGAATTGTTGCCATTTAACTCTCCTTTTTATTATACTTCTACTTTATCTTCGTCTGATTTTTTCTTTCTGGGTTTCATGGGTTTTACATTATCCATGATGTATTCAACTGCTTTTTCAAGACGGATCTGATCCTTCATTGACTTAAGCTCGCTGCCCTGAGTATTCTTGCTGATGTCTTCTGCCTGCATTCCGTACATAGCAGCCATCTCTTCAAACTTCTTATTAATATCTTCATCTGTAGCTTCGATATCCTGCGCATCCGCAACAGCTCCGAGAACAAGTGAAGTCTTGATCCTCTTAATGGCATCGGGACGCATGTTCTCACGGAACTTATTGGCATCCATACCTGTAAACTGAAGATACTGCTGAAGTGAAAGTCCGCTCTGAGCAAGTGATCTCGCATAATCATTGATCATGGTATTAACCTGTGTATCGATCATTGCATCAGGAAGCTCCATCTGTGAATCTTCAACTATCTTCTCAAGTGCTTCATCTTCCTGAGCACGCCTTATCTGCTCTTCCTTTCTGGAACGAAGCTTATCAGCAACATCTTTCTTGTAATCATCAACCGAATCAAACTCGGTAGTATCCTGAACATATTCTTCATCAAGAGTAGGAATATCTTTAGCCTTAACCTCGTTTACTCTTACCTTAAAGAGTGCAGCCTTTCCTGCAAGTGACTTCTCCTGATAATCCTCAGGGAAAGTAACATGAACGTCTACATCATCACCTGCAACATGTCCGATAAGCTGATCTTCAAAGTTATCGATGAACGAATGAGATCCGATCTCAAGTGAATGATTTGAAGCCTTACCTCCGCTGAAAGCAACTCCGTCAACAGAACCGTCAAAATCAATAACTGCTGTATCTCCGTTTTCAATAGGACGATCTACGGTCGCTATACGTGCGTTTGCGGAAAGCTGACGATCGATCTCTTTTTGAATTTCTTCTGCTGTAGGCTCTGCATCAGCCTTTTCTACCGTAACACCTTCATATTTTCCAAGCTTTACCTCGGGACGAAGTGCAACTGTTGCGTCAAAGATAAATGTTTTTCCGCGCTCCATCTGTATAATGGAAACTTCAGGCTGTGATACGATATCCAGTTCACATTCATCATATGCTTTGGGGTATTCCTGTGAAATAACCGCATTGGCAGCATCCTCATAGAATACATCTGCGCCGTACATTTTCTCTACCATCTGACGGGGTACCTTACCCTTACGGAATCCGGGAACAGAAATGCTCTTCTTCTGCTTGTTGTATACCTTGTCGATAGCTTTTTCAAAAACATCGGCATCTACCTCTACGGTGAGCTTTGCCATATTATTGTCTAAAAGTTCATGTTTCACGTTCATTGAAAAATATTCCTCCTATATTTGCATTTATCTCTCATGACATGAGATGAAAAATACGTATCCTTTTATCAAATATCATAAGAAAAGGGGAAAAAGACAGTTTGACCCCAACATCATAGTATGATAACATAGCATTTTTCCTTAGTCAATGCAAAATATTATGCGTCCGCAGCCTGCTTGTGGCATTATCCGCCGGGGCTTTCATTTATCTTTACCCCTGATATACGATCCCTTTTGCTATCTCATCGGCTTTATCTTTTCCTATTATGTATGCGATAAGCTCCAACGCAAACGGAATGGCCGTTCCCACTCCCCTGCTCGTAATAGTGTTTCCGTCTACCACTACCTTTTCATCATAATATACAGCCCCTGTCAGATCCTTTTCACACCCCGGATAACAGGTTGCTTTTTTTCCTACCAAAACACCTGCTTCTCCAAGTACTGTAGGTGCAGCGCAGATGGCTGCCACAAGTCTTCCCTTGGAATCAAGAGCAGTAAGAAGTTTTAATACTTTTTCATTCGCTTTCAGATTGTTGGTCCCCATAAGACCTCCCGGAAGGATGATCCCTTCATAATCGGTTGCTTCAACCCCGGAAAGCATTACATCCGTTTGGAATGTTATATTGTGAGAAGAAGTAACTTCATTTTTATCATGAATATTTACCATATCAAGTTCAATTCCGGCTCTCCTTAAAAGATCTACCACTGTAAGAGCCTCAACCTCTTCACACCCATTGGCTATCATTATCGCATACTTACTCATTACTTACTCCTTCCAAACTTAACACACTGTTATGATATCTTTCATCATATGTTACTTCTTTCCCAAACCAGTCCGGAGGCAAAAATGCCTTAGCCTCTTCTTCGCTTTCAAACTCAACTTCTACCATTACAAGAGGCGAAAGCTCGGAAAGAAAAACATCGAGTTCTGCCGTCAGGCCCGTGTCGGGAATCGAGATCCTGTATCTGTTTTTGGTAATAACTCTTCCATCGCATTTTTTAATCATGTGAAGAAAAGCTTCCTCATTAAGCGGAAGATTATATTCTTCTCTGGAAAGAAGTCCCGCTCCTTTATATGTAAGAACATACTCTCCGCCTTCATCCCTTACTCTTACAACCGGATTCCTGCAAAGATAACCCTGAACGTATCTTTTATGAGGATATGTCTCCAGATCCACGGGAAATTTATCAACAAGGAATTTTCTTTCTATTTCCATAATAATACCTACCTTAATCTTGTTGTCTCAAATTTTCTTCTGGTATCCACGCATTTTATCAACTGTGCAAATCTTATATCAATATCACCGTCGTCTATCACGAGGTCAAGAGTCGCTGCCATATTATCAATTATATTGTCCGTAAGATCATTGCAGGTTCTCATTGCTTTAAGAATACGATATTTCTCGTCAAAATCATCGGTATCGAAAAAGTCCATCATCCTTTGAACCGCATCCTTATCGTAGGCAGCCTTCTTTTCTTCCGAAGGAGCTTCTGCT
>JAILKW010000297.1 GCA_024693455.1 Lachnospiraceae bacterium | reverse complement strand
CGGCTGAGCAGCAAGATGAAAGACTATCTCCGGCTTTGTTTCATCAAATATCTTTTCCAGTCCGTCATAGTCTCTGATATCCAAAATATTTTCGGATATAATTTTTTTCTCATCCAAAATATCGTATATATTAGGGTCTGTATTCGGACTTAATGCCACTCCGGTCACGTTCGCTCCCAGGGCAACCAGCATATGTGTCATCCAACTGCCCTTAAATCCGGTATTACCCGTAACAAGTACATTTTTTCCTTTGTAAAAATCATTCATTTAAAGACTCCCTCGTATCAGCTTGTCATATTCTTTAAAACTCATCAGATTAAGATCTTTTTCACTTATTATCATATTTTCTCTTCCTCCGATAAGTTCCGTCGGCCATTCTATCCCAAGATCCGGATCATCCCATTTTATTCCGGAATCACCTTCTCCGTAAAATACTTCACCGCACTTATAGCTTACTACAGAATCTTCCAGTACAAGATATCCGTGTCCAAATCCCTCCGGTATAAAAAGTTCCATAGGTTTATCCCCATACAGATCAAAGCCTTCCCATTTTTTATATGTGGGAGAATCAGGTCTTAGATCTGTAATAACGTCATAAACATGACCGCTTATACACCTAACAAGCTTAGGCTGCTGCTTTATAAGCTGAAAATGATTGGCTCGTATAACACCCTTTTTGGAAACGGTGTAGAAAACTTCCTTAAGCTCATAGTCAAGTCCGTTTTCCTTAAAAGTATCTATATTGTAGTCCTTTATAAATCCGCCTCTCTCATCTGTAGCGTAAAAAGTATCTATCACATACGCACCTTCAAGAGAGCATTTTTTAAAATTAAATTTTTGAATCATTTTTCCTCCTAATGCTCCCATACCATCCAGGGTGCTTTCCCTTCTGCTATAAGCTTTTCCAGAGACTGCTTATCACGCAGAGTATCCATACAATGCCAGAAGCCTTTATGCTTATAACAGGTAAGCTCTCCCTCATCGGCTGCCTTTTCAAGCGGCTCACGTTCAAACACCACATCATCCCCTGAGATCTCATCTAAAATTTCAGGCTCTACTACCATAAAGCCCGCATTGATCCATCCTGAATCCGCAACACTTTTCTCTCTGAATGCTTTCGCGTAATCACCGTCAAAATCAATATTTCCATATCTGCTTTCCGGCTGAACAACTGTCATGGTAACCTTTGATCTGTGCTGCTCGTGAAAGGAAACAAGTTCCTTAATATTAACGTCCGATACTCCATCCCCATATGTCATCAAAAAAGGCTCATTATCGACATAGTCCCGGATACGTTTTAATCTCCCACCGGTCATTGTATTTAAACCGGTATCAATTATAGATACGGTCCAAGGCTCACTGTAACGATTATGAACTATCATCTCGTTATTATTCGCAAGTTTAAATGTTATATCGCTTGTATATAAAAAATAATTCGCAAACCATTCCTTAATAACCTGCTGACGATAACCGGCACAAATAACAAATTCGTTAAACCCATAATAAGAATATAATTTCATTACATGCCATAATATGGGCCGACCGCCTATCTCTATCATGGGCTTGGGTTTATTCTCAGTTTCTTCACTTATTCTTGTACCAAAACCGCCTGCCAACAGCACTACTTTCATCAGAGTGATTCCTCCTCTTTTATCATTCTTATTGCATCAGAAAATAAATATGAAGGACTGAATCCAAAATCATCCATCAGACTTCTGTCCAAAAACCATTCCTTTTCGTACTTGATACCGTCATCAGCCCGTACTCCGATATCGACCTTTTTACCGAAAACATCAGCTACTTCCAGGAGATAATCTTTAAGCACTCTGCTTTCTCCGTTTGACAGAAAATAAGTATTTTTATGCGATGCGTCCTTATCTCCCAACAGGTAAAGAGCTTTAACCACATCCTCTATATAGGTAAAATTATAAGGTTGAAGACAAGGACCATAGGTAGGTGTCTCTCCTTTTTTAAATGTGTCAAGTGTATATGAAATAAGATTTCCGTTTGTATTATCTCCGCCGAAAATATTGGAAAGTCTTACCCAGATATGGTCAATTTCCTCTACCTTGCATACGATCTCAAGTAAATGTGACGCAGCAACCTTGGCTATAGCATAAGTAAGTCCCTGGGATACACAATGATGGTCAATCGCATAAGGAACTATCTTTTCGGTAATGGTTCCGGGTGCTATAAATCTTCTGCATCCCAAACTTTTTGAGACCTTTGCCGCCTCACAAACATATTTTGCATTCTCAAGCTGAAGTGCATAATCCGCTCTTCTTATTCCCGTTGTTCCTGCCCAGGCAAAATGGTAGAAAACCTCAGGTTCATCGTCTGCTGAAATATATTCCCCCAGCTTATCCAATTCATCCAAACCTGCTTGTATCAATTCAACATTTTCCAGATCTCTTAAGGTCGTATTATCATGTGAAATATCCACCGCACAAACCTTTACTCCCTTGCCAACAAGATAACGTATAAAATTTCTTCCGATAAATCCGTTAGCTCCGGTAACTATTGCAGATTTCATAGCATTCGCTCCTTATTCAAAAATAGCAATATCCTCTTCCGAAAATCCCTGTGCGACTATTCTGTCAAGAATCTCTTTATAAAATGTAGAGGCTATCATCACCTGATCGTAGTCATTTTTTCTTTCGGTAAGCATATCCGGGGAAATGATTTCTATATCACCTAAAAAACTTCCCCATTTTGTTTCATCCGAATCCACAAAAAATACTATTTCGGACCCGGCTGAACTTATCTTTTCTTTTGCTGCTTCTCCGGTTCTCCCTGCTCCGTAAACCGCGTATTTAACGCCTTTTTTCAGTCTGACTCTTCCGGTGTCTTCGACGATTGATGTGTTAAAAGCAATAACCTTATCATCAGACCACGCTTTTTTGATCTCTTCAAAATCTTTTGCATTTAATACGCTGTCACGACCAATCCTCTTTAAAGCATTTGCATTCACGGAAAACATGGCTATATTACCCGATTTAACCCTGTCTGCTTCCTGGATCAGATCACAATCTTTGGGATCGCAACAATAATGTAATGTTCCCGGGTTTATTACCGTATCAGAAAACGTTTGTTTTAAAATGTCCGAAAAGACTGCCGGTGTATCTATAAATACCTTTTGATGAGATGTATTTCCCCGGTACAGGGCATGGTAGAATCCATCTCCAAAGTCCCCGCTCTCAATTACCGTAACATTGTCAAATATCTTTTCGTTCTTAGATACACATTCATTCTTTGTTCCTTCGTCCCAGTTTCTGCAATCCACTATAAGGTCAAAGCCCTCCGGGAAAAGAATGGATCTTTCATTGTTAAAACGTGAAACAAAACTATCATAAAATAGTTCTTTGCGAACCTCCTTTGCACCACGTTTGCTTTCTTCGGCTATTACTCCGTTTTCTATTTTTACAAGATTAATACTTCCCTCTTTTTTTAATTTGGGGCTGCCTATCTCCTGAAGTTTTTTATACATTGTGGGTGAAACA
>JAILKW010000270.1 GCA_024693455.1 Lachnospiraceae bacterium | reverse complement strand
AGGGAAACTTAAAGGTGACGTCGTTTTGGCGCCTTTTTTTGTTTTCAGGAAATAAATTGACGTCGTTATGACGTCATTAATTCCTTGTTATCTTTCAGGGCTGTAGGCAACTCCCTATTCCGTAATACATAGGATTTCGGGTTTGAGAAGCGAAAAGTGCCTGCAACTTTTGGCGTATCCTGTTATTTCGTAACTGTTCTGCGCTGACTCTTCTGCCGTTTTGGAACGGGGCGATAATCCCTTGCTAATACTGAATTTTTCACATGTATGGGGTCGAACATAAATATGATCGGGGGTTTTTATGTTTTTACAAATGCGCAGATGACCTGCGCTTATTTTTTTGAACTTTTTTCATTTTGCATTTCGGATTAGCTCATTCAATGTCCCACATATCGTATGAAAGGCAAAGGCGCCGGTACCGATAGAAGGGAGTAATAACAATGCGAAAATATGATGATAAAGATTTTATTCAGATACTGAGACACATAGCGACATATTTTGATGTTTATAAAGCTGTACGTGCAGACAGGATATCACCGGAGGGACTAAAGAGGTTATTGATGGATAATCTTAATAAACCCGAGTCTACCGCAAGGGCATATGTAAAAGCTTTAAAACATGATTATCAGGGATTATTTTCTTATAATCCGGAGAAGGATGTCATATTTCTCGGCAAGGAATCTGTTTACGATTTCTTTTGTAATATGAAGGACTTTCTTTGCTGGAAAGAATTTGGCTTTCGAGATGAATATATCCGTAAATTGGAAAGCGAACTTAAGGATTTAAAGATTGAGAATTACAAACTGAAAATGTATATCAATAGCCGCATGAAACCAAAAGGCGGAACTGATGGAAAGAGGTGATCGCACATGTCAGCGGTAAATAACGAACATGATAAAAATGTATATTTCGAGTATGGCAATGTGAGGATCGTCAATAAAGAACATTTTTCGGAAAAAGGAAAATCCTTCGATGACATCATTGAAGAATCTATCGTCAGACAGGCAAGAAATGAGAATCGGACTTTCCTTTTGCAGACAAATAATACCGGAGAGGAATTGTAGGACACCCACACTTATGATATATTCTGTTTAAGCATGTATTGTAAGTGTGGGTTGTTTCATCAGTGAAAGGAGCTTAATGAAATGAAACAACAGGTATACAATACAGCGTTATATTTAAGACTTAGCCGTGATGATGAGAACTACGGCGACAGTGTGAGTATCGAAACACAGAGAACCATACTGAACCAGTTTGTTAAAGAAAATGGATTTCATGTAGTCGATGAATATGTGGATGACGGTTATACGGGAACTAACTTTGACCGACCGGCATTTAAGCGTATGATCGAGGATGTGGAATCAGGCAGGATCAACTGCATTATAACCAAGGATCTGTCCCGCTTCGGCAGGGAACACGTAATGATGGGCTATTATCTTGAGTTCTACTTTGTAGAGAAAGATGTCCGTTATATAGCGGTTTCTGATGGCGAGGATACGGAGAAAGGCTTGAGCGACTTTGTCCCATTCAAGAAACTTTTCAATGAATGGTTTGCCAAGGATACGAGCCGCAAGATAAAAGCCTGCATGAGTGCCAAGTTCAAGGCTGGGGAAAGAACCTTTGCCTATGCACCGCTTGGTTATAAGAGGCATCCTGATATTAAGAACAAGTTGGCTGCGGATGAAGAAACGAAATGGATAATAGAAAAGATATTTGAATATGCACTCCTCGGAAATGGCTCCGGTAAGATTACAAAGATGCTCATTGAAGAGAAGATTCCTACACCGGGATATCTAAACTACAAGAGGGATGGAACATTTGCATATATTTACGCAGGTGCTTCGGAAGAAAAATCTTATGCATGGACAATAGCCCAGGTAAAGAGCATTCTCAAGGATGAAACGTATATCGGAAATACTATCCATTACAGGGAAACCAATGTTTCTTATAAGAACAAGCATCGTATCCGCAAGGATAAGAGCGAGTGGCTTCGTGTAGAGAATACTCATGAACCAATTATTTCAAAAGAGGACTTTGAAACAGTCCAGCAGATGATTGCATCAAGAAAGCGTGAACAGAAGGAAGTCAAGGATACGCAGATTTTTGCAGGTCTTGTAAAATGTGCAGACTGTGGATGGGCACTTGGTTTTTCTACACATGCTTCAAAATCGAATCCATATAAGTATTATAAATGTAGCCGATATGGTTCAATGGGCAAAAATCATTGCACCAATCATTTCATAAAATATGACACATTGTACGCGTTTGTTCTTTCAAGACTCAGATACTGGGCATCCCAGGCACAGCTTGATGAAGATAAGCTCTTGAAAAAGCTCATGGCTGCAAGCAACAAGGAATCAGGTAATATCCGTAGGAAACAGGAGGATGACCTGAAGCGTGCCATGAAGCGAAAGAAAGAGCTTGACGGTTTGTTTGCAAGACTTTATGAGGACTATGTTTCAGAGAAAATCACAGAATACAACTTCAATATGCTGTCAGTGAAATATCAGACAGAGCAGGCTGAACTTGATGAAAAGATAAAGAATCTTAGCAAAGAGCTTAAAGAAGCCAAGGAAAATGAATCCAATGCTGAAAAGTGGCTTGCCCTTATCAAGCAGTACAGTGATATTCCTGAACTTACAGCACCTCTGCTGAATGCTCTTATAGAAAAGATTGCAGTACATCAGGCAGTGAAGAAGGACGATGGCACCATAGAGCAGGAAGTCGAGATCTACTATCGCTTTATAGGAAAGATCGAGTGATCTTTCTATCGAATCTATTACCCATATCTTTAACTAAGTGAAACAGGCAGCACGATGCCTGACATTTCTCTTCTCACCGATATCGCTGACTTTTACGATGTGGATGTTCGCGAATTGATGGAAGGAGAAAGGAAGGG
>JAILKW010000247.1 GCA_024693455.1 Lachnospiraceae bacterium | reverse complement strand
ATGACAGGGGTCTTTTTATTTGCTCCGTTATCCTGGGCTTTTATCCTCTTCATGGCCTCTATTCCATCCATCTGAGGCATCATATGATCCATGAAGATTATGTCATAATGTTTATCCTGTGTAAGCTTTAAAGCCTCCATTCCGCTTGAAGCCTGATCTATACAGATTTCGGTATCCTTTATAAGATCGCAGAAAACAGTAAGGTTCATATCATTATCATCTACAACAAGTACATTCGCATCAGGGGCCGTAAATGATGCCTCATATCCCTCTTCGTCTTCTCCTCCAAGCTCATCCCAGTTAACATCGCCGATTGGTGTCGGATCCAATATCTTCTGCTCGATCTCGAAGTAAAAATCGCTTCCTTCGCCATATACGCTTGCAACCTTAAGCTCCGAGTCCATAAGAGATAAAAGACCTGTAACCAGATCCATGCCAAGTCCCGTACCTTCAACATGATGGTTGCGGCTCTCATCCACGCGGGAGAATCTCTGGAACATCCTTTCCTGATCCTCGGGCTTTATGCCGATACCGGTATCTTTAACCGATACCAAAAGATGCACGATGTTTTCATCTTTTACGGTTCCGAAAATGCCTAATCTTACACTTCCTTCTTCAGTGTATTTAACAGCATTGGTAAGAATGTTTATTATGATCTGCTTAAGTCTTACATCATCACCGTAGAGTTTGTCCGGAATCTTTGATGTCACATCTATGATAAGCTCCAGATTTTTATTTTCAATCTTAGGCTTTACTATACTGATAGATTCCCTGACAAGATTCTTCAAAGAATACTCTACCGGTACAAGTTCCATTCTTCCGGCTTCAAGTTTTGAAAAATCAAGAATACTGTTTATAAGTGACAAAAGCATGTTTCCGGCAATTTTGATGTCTTTTGCATACCCTCTGACCACCTTATCCTTGCTTTCACGAAGTATCATTGTATCGAGTCCGAGTACAGTATTAATGGGTGTACGTATCTCATGAGACATATTGGCAAGGAAGGCACTCTTCGCATTGCTTTCCGACTTAGCCTTTTCAACCTGTCCCATTACCTTATCAAGTTCTTCTTTTTCCTGATTGATCTGTTGAATTGTACAAAGCACCTTTTCAAGAGGCTTATCGCCATCTCTGTTCATTGCGATAAAACGCATACGGCTCCATCCGAAACGTCCGCTTACATACTCAAAAACCACACTGTTTCGGTTTTTAAGTCGCTCCGGTAATGTACTAAGCTCAGCAAACTCAAACATAAGCTCCTGGTATTCGGGCACAACATCAATACGGCAAAGATTCTGAAGCTGTTCATTTGCCCCGAGTTCTACAGGCCTTTCAGCGTCATCCTCTTCATCCACCCCCACAGGTGCAAGCGTATCTTTATTAATATCAACAATATACATAAGAGCGTATATTTCCGCCATGCAGGAAATACCTTCTTTTCGAAGCTCCATTTCCTTTTCCGCTTTTTTGTAAATATAAATGGCTCCGTAATAGAAAAAAACGGAAAAAAGCAAAAACATGAATAGTACACATACAACTATGAAACCTATACCCTGTGTAAATTCACGGTGGAAATAATAATCTATGCTGTAATCTGTAAGATCCACATCATCGGCATAATAAAAAATCGTTCCGACCACTACATTAAAACCGGCTGTAAGAGGCATCTCGTTCAGCTGGGTTGACGGGTGATAAATAACATAATCCCCTTCATGCAAAGGGATCAAAAGATCTCCCGCATCCATGGTATATTCGAGTTCGATGTCATCTTCCTTATAATCCGCAAGATTCAGTTTCTGAACAACTTCATTATCACTGTCTGCATTCTGATGTATCTCAACAGTACCGTTCCAAAACTGATTTATATAGCAATCCCCTTTAATATTAATACGCAAAGACCACGAACTTATATCATCCTTTGAATTATTATACATAGCTCCGTCGTATATAATACCTGTAAGATCGATCTCTCTTTTTATCCAGGTAGATGTTGTCCCTCCCCTGAAATGAAGGTCCATATATACCTCTTCGGTATTTGCATTCCCTTTACTGGTATGACAGGTACTGTTAAACGCGGAAAGCGACACGAAATGAACCACTACGCCGGCCACAGTTAAAACTGCAAGTAATGCAATCAGAATACGATATCTTCTTTTGCTCTGTTTATTCATAAAGCGTCCTCACTTAGTATTTTTCTGAATCCCAAATCTGAATATAAACCGATTTATTATATCACAATGTAACGTAAAAATCCACATTTTTCGGCTTTTCCCGCCTTTATCCCGTGCTCATAATCGAGTAGGGGAGGCTTCCCCCCCCTACTCGATTTAGCTTCGCCGCTATCATCTCGCAAGCATAGCTTGCTCGATGATGTGCGGTCGCCATAATCCGTGGTCTGCAAGCAAGCTTGCACCACGGCTTATGGCTTGTCGCCTACACAAAAAA
>JAILKW010000221.1 GCA_024693455.1 Lachnospiraceae bacterium | reverse complement strand
GGAGGCTTCCCCCCTACTCGATTTAGCTTCGCCGCTATCATCTCGCAAGCATAGCTTGCTCGATGATGTGCGGTCGCCATAATCCGTGGTCTGCAAGCAAGCTTGCACCACGGCTTATGGCTTGTCGCCTACACAAAAAACTTGCCAAGGTCTTATGACCCGGCAAGTTTTTTTGTTTATTCCTTAAATCCAAGAGCCCGCATAGAATTAAGAATGGCAAGAAAGGCCACACCCACGTCCGCAAAAACAGCAGCCCACATTCCTGCAAGTCCCAGTGCTCCAAGCAGCAGTACCAGCACCTTAACTCCGATGGCAAATATTACATTAGTCTTTACTATCACCATGGTTTTCTTTGAAATACCTATAACAGATGCGATCTTTCTGATATCATCATCCATTATGACAATGTCTGCCGCCTCTATCGCGGCATCACTTCCAAGGCTTCCCATTGCAAAACCAACATCAGCTCTCATAAGAACAGGAGCGTCGTTTATCCCGTCTCCTACAAAACCAACCTTTGAGGCTTTACTATTGTCCGAATTCGTATTCGTCGATTCCCCGGCTATGATTTTTTCCACACGCAAAACCTTATCTGCCGGCAGAAGCTCACTGTAGTATTCATCTATACCCGTATCGGCAGCCACATTTGCAGCAGCAGCTTCTCTGTCTCCGGTAAGCATGATCGTTTTTGTTATCCCGGCCGCTTTAAGACGCGAAATCGCCTCAGCTGCTCCCTGCTTAACCGTATCCGATATTATTATCGTACCAAGCAATCCGCTTTCATCCGCTATGCAGATTACCGTCCCTGCCTCATGTTTTATTTCTGCCGTTATTCCATTTTCGGACAAATGTATACTGTTTCCAACATAGTATGTTCTACCTTGATATTTTCCGGTCACACCTCTTCCGGCAACTTCATTTATGTCCGAAACCATATTCATATCAAGAGTATCATTATCCTTCTTATACGCCTTTACTATGGAATCAGCTATAGGATGGGTAGAATATCCTTCCATATGTGCCGCTATATCAAGCAGCTCATTTTCCCCAATATCCTTTTTGGCAACGAAAATATGAGTAACCTCAAATACTCCTTTGGTCAGAGTCCCCGTTTTATCAAAAACTATGCTGTCAAGCTCAGATGCAAGTTCCAGATAATTACTGCCCTTTACCAGAACACCTATCTTAGATGCAGCACCTATACCTCCGAAAAATCCAAGAGGTACCGAAATAACAAGAGCACAGGGACAGGATACTATAAGGAAAACGCAGGCTCTGTGTATCCACATCATCCACTCGGGAGAATGTCCGATAATAAGCAAAACTATCGGTGGTATAACAGCAAGCAAAACTGCACCTATTGTAACAACCGGTGTATAATATTTTGCAAACCTGGTTATAAAATTCTCAAGCCTTGCCTTCCTCGTACTTGCATTCTCGACAAGCTCCAGAATTCTCGCAACAGTGGAATCCTCATAGGCTTTTGTGACACGAACTCTTAAAGTACCTTCACCGTTCACACATCCGCTTATTATATCCTCTCCCGCACAAACCCTTCTCGGAACACTCTCTCCGGTAAGTGCGGTTGTATCAAGGAATGACTCTCCTTCTATTACAACTCCGTCGAGCGGTACCTTCTCTCCGGGCCTTACGACAATGACGGAATCAACCTCTATGTCCTCGGGATCTTCTTCTGAAATACTTCCGTCCTCTGCCTCAAGATTGGCAAACTCCGGCGCAATGCTCATCATTTCGGTAATTGACTCTCTTGATTTACCGACAGCATAATCCTGGAACAGTTCACCGATCTGGTAAAAAAGCATTACCGCAACAGCCTCTGTATATTCACCCATCGCAAATGCCGCAAAGGTCGCTATCATCATAAGGAAGTTCTCATCAAAAATCTGTCCGTTCCTTATATTTTTCGCCGCTTTTATAATGACATCCAGACCAATCTCAAGATATACTCCAAGATAACATAATGCCCTTATTATCATGCCCGGCGTTATACCCATCACGATCTCAGTTCCCGGTATCAACGCAAACACCTTCATATGCTCCGCTGCCAGCAGCATCACAAAAAGTACAGCTGCAATAATTATTTTATTTCGTCTTTTGATTAGTTTTTTAGACATGACCTTCACACCTTATGCTGACAATAAGTTAAAATTCAACCTCGCAGTCCGGCTCCACCTTCTTCATCACCGATACAGCTTCCTTTAAAATGTCCTCGAATTTTTCATCATCGGCATCCAGCATAAACTTCTGTGTAAGAAAATTAACCGATGCATCCTTTACTCCGTCAAGTTTTTTAACTGCCTCTTCCATCTTTGCAGCACAATTTGCGCAATCAACTTCACACTTAAATTTCTTTTTCATAGTATTCTCACCTTTCTAAAAATTTCCTGATTTTTACTCCCTGATAATTACCTTTGTCCCTGCACACCGGTAACCCCAACGTGCATCATTCCTCTGTGACATGTTCAAGTCCCGCATCCATTATTATCCTGACATGATCATCCGCCAGCGAATAATACATGGATTTACCTTCGCGTCTGGCTTTCACAAGCTTTCCCTGCTTGAGTATCCTGAGCTGATGCGAAACCGCCGACTGCGTCATGGAAAGTGCATCCGAAAGATCCGACACATTAAGCTCACCGTCAAAGAGGGCATATAAAATACGGACTCTCGAAGAATCCCCGAACATTTTAAAAAGCTCTGCAAGATCATATAATACTTCTTCGTCCATTCTTTCTCCTTTCACTCTTTGTCTCTTGAACAGATGAATAACTGTTCATATGTTCAATATACTCCTCCCTCCTCTCTCTGTCAATATCTTTTCCAAATTTTTCACACAAAAAAGGACAGACGTTTGATTCGTCTATCCCTGTACAGTCCTCTTCCCGAAAAATCTATTTGCCATTTTGCATAACCGGGAACACGGTCATATGATCACCGCTCACTCGGATCGAACGAGTTCGCTTTAGATCATCTGCCCGTTTCCCCTCCTCTTCTCTACTTCAAGTATAGTATCTATGCTTTTTCAACAGATCTTTTATCTTATAAGTTTATTCCTGCTGCAACAAAAGATTCCTGAGCAGTAAGTCCTTATTTTCGATGAACATCTTCGTGATCTGATAGCTGTCAGTCTGTTCATACGTGATCGGATGGATTACCCCTTCGTCAAAGGAGAGTATTTCAGCCCCGGGTATACCAAGCAGGATCGGCGAATGAGTTACCATGATAAACTGCGAATCCTCACGTGCACAATTTACTATTTCTATCAGCAGGGTAAGCTGCCTCTGCGGAGACAAAGCTGCCTCCGGCTCATCCAAAAGATATAATCCATGACCTTTGAAATTGGTTTGGACCAGTTTTAAAAAACTCTCTCCGTGAGAATGTTCATGAAAATGCTGCGGAACTCCGCCGGTCTTACTGTATTCCTCTTCTGCGGAAGCAACATTATAAAAGCTTTCGGCTCTTAAAAAATATCCCCAGCCGGGTTTGTTAATACCTTTTATAAGCCTTAGTGCATTACATAATTCGGAATGAGAATCATAGGTAGAGAAGCTGTAATTTCTGGTTCCTCCCTCGGGATTAAAGCCGTAACTAACCGCTATGGCCTCGAGGAGAGTTGACTTCCCGCTTCCGTTTTCACCCACAAAGACAGTAATATTGCTGTTAAATGAAATATGATCCAAATCCTTTATAGCCTCTATTTTTCTAAGATAACTGCCCGGGTCTATATTATCCCAGTTAATACTTACTCCTTTAATAGGAAGGCTCCATCCCCTGTTTAGCATTCTTTACCTCTTTTTTCAACCTCGTTAGAACCTCTGATCCCACTGTGGTCAAGACTCGCTCGCGAGTCTTGCGCGCCGGATTCGGGTCTGCTTCAGCAGACAAATTTCTATCCGAATCCGTGCGCATCCTCGCGGAGCGTTTAACTCAGTCGGAGCTTGTACCCCGACTGAGTATAGTTTGTCATAACCCCCACCTACGCTAACGCTTAGAGGTGGGGGATTTCTCCGACTGAGTTAAAAAACGCCCAACATCATATGTATGACATTGAGCGCAGATCTTTAGGCTATCTTATGCATATGTAAACCAGATATGCTGCGTAAAGAAGCAGCATTACTATTCCTTCCAATTTTACAAGGGCCTTTTTGGTGAGACAAAATACCCAGGTCAGAACGGAAAATACCAGAAGGATTACAATATCAATAACATTTTCACGGATAAAAGCAATTGGTGAAATAACCGAAGCAAATCCAAGTATCATTAAAATATTAAATACATTGGAACCTACAACATTTCCCACTGCCATATCAAGTTCTCCCTTTTTGGCAGCTACCACGGAAGTTACCAATTCGGGCAATGATGTACCGCAGGCAACAATGGTAAGTCCGATAAGAGTCTCGGAAAGTCCGAAAAACGACGCTATAGTAACGGCTGAATCAACTACGAAGTCTCCTCCGAACTTTATGGCAATAACTCCTCCGACTATATAAATACATGCAAGCCAGATCGGAATCGTTTTTATTTCGTCCTCTTCTTCGGTTACTTCCTTCCTGGCCTTAAGTGCATTGGATATCTGATAAGCAATAAATACTACAAATACCACCAGAAGGATAACACCGTCCACACGACCGAGTTCCATACCGATAAGTCCCATAACACCCAGACCTATCGCACAAATAACGGAAAACGGATAATCTATTTTTATGGTTTCCTCACCTACGACGATCGTATTCATAAGAGCACTCGCTCCGAGAACCACCATGAGGTTGAAAAGATTGGATCCGATAACATTACTTACCGCAAGGGAATTGTTTCCTTCCAGTGAAGAGGTAACACTTACCGCAAGTTCCGGAAGTGAAGTCCCCATCGCCACTATGGTAAGTCCGATAATGATACTCGGTACCTTAAGTGTTTTGGCAACCGATGAACTGCCATCAACAAAAAAATCAGCACCTTTAATAAGTAAAATAAAACCGGCAAGCAATAATGCAACTGTCTTTATGGCCTCCATCAAAACCTCCTTTATCTGAAAAACCAATTCGTACACAATACAGATATATATTTACAAATAATTATCGTTTAAATGCAGCCCTTGCTTCCTTATGAGCAGCCAATTCTCCCAGAAGCATCCAGGGAATTTCGGCAAGTGATTTTTCATCATCGGACAACTCGTCATAAGGCTTAAGAAGAGTATTGATCCTTCTTTCATCATCCAGCGTTTCACCGTACTGGAAATTGTGAAGAAGGTAAAAACGCATACTCCTGTTATGCTCTATCTTAAGCAGTCTGTCTCTTTCCTCTCCCTCTGCCTTTTCAAATACCGCCTGAGCCTCCCGAAGTATCTTGGAATCCAGTTCATCGAAAGGTTTCGAAGGAGCATCCTCACCCAAAAGGATCCTTACCTTCATGCTGATATGATCTGTAGATGTATAATTCATATCTTTAATTAGACTGTTAAGATCCTCCCACATAGCAACTTCACCGTTAACTCGGTATCGGAAGAATTCATGACAGCAAAGTGCCATATCACTCAGTCTGTTATGAAGTACAAAAGCGGGTGTAAGCACATCCCTGGTCTGACCGAAGGGTGTGGCTATACTTCTTACATTACTGTTATATATATAGATATTTCCCGTGATCGCAAAAAACTTTTGAATTGTATGCAAAATAAAAATATTATTCTGCTCGGAATCATCGCAAAGAATAATTCGATCCGCGCGACCTAACAGTTCTTCATCAGCATTCCAAAAGTCTTCATGGAAAATAACGGTATCCTTTGTGTCCGAAACCGAATTAATGGACACTATCTCGCCAAACCTTTTTCTGTTGGTACAGTACTCTTTTGCATCCCCGAATACATGGTAACATATATGCTGATCCGTACTGTATACATTAAGTTCTATCGCACGATCCAAAATAACGGTTCCCGTCTTTCCAAAACCGATAAGCAGGATAATTTCATCCTTTTTCTTAACCGGATATGTCTGCCAGAACATTCTTGCAGTACAATCCGTAAGAGAAAAGAAATTAATATTAAGAGGATGATGCGAAGGTGTGAAATTTGCAAGGCATATAACAGGAACTCCGATATCGGACAAACTCATTGAATCCAAAAAGTTTTCCATTTCATCCTCTTTCATACACATGATATGTGCATCATATAAGGAACCTCTTCTGGTTATAAGTTCCTTTACCGTAAGAGGTACCGATATAAATCCCTGCGTATGTTCGTTATCGTTGGTATCCGCATAAATGATCATCGCATCGGGTCTTACCTTCTTAAGATTTTCTGCGAAGATCACCGCATACATTGACTTGTCCGTAAAAATATACCAGGGTTTGGAACTGTTCATTGTAAGAGTTACCAGAGGACTTATTCTGGAAAAAAAGTCTACCATAAATCCAACAAAGAAACCCAATACACCAACACCCAGTATCAGAAATACCGAGGCTACAATTCTACCCGCGCTCGTCACGGGATATGAATCTCCGTATCCGACAGTTGTAAATGTGGCAAGAGAATACCATATAGCATCTCCGATATTTTTTATTGTAGCTCCCGGAGCTCCTCGCTCAGCTTCAACAAGCAGAACCAGCAGGAAAAAATACAATATAATAGCTATCAGAAAGATTATTCCGTAAAGCTTTTGTTTGAGATTTTTGGGCTTTTCCACGGTAAAATTACCTCCGTAATTATTTTATTTCTATCCCGTTTTCAAGTCTCGATCGCCAGTTCAAGTCTCATCCTGCGAGACTTGGTGTGGAATTTGCGTCAGCATAGCTGACCTGTTTCATATGCAAATCCCTTCGCATCCACGCGGATCGTTTATTTTAGCCAAAGATTGTAAGTCCGCCTGAAACCGATTTGATATTATCCCCTACGCTTTGCTTAAAGGAAGGGGGCTTATCCGATTGCGATAACATTTTTAGTGGCAATAATATCCACTCCGGTATCACAAACATTTGGTACGATAACATCTCCGATCTTCACCGGAGCTTTTACCTCAACTCCCTTTAGTGCCGATGCACATTCAAAAATCTTATTTTTGGGAATGACCGATCCGGTCTTTACTGAAACCATAGCCTCATTACCACCTGATACTTTAACCGTAGAAGTAACTATTCTGGTTGGGTTGGTAACTTCATCTATTGCGTAGGTCTCACCTCTTTTACAGGTATTACCGGTAACTTCCATTACCTTACCATCTTCAAGTGTTACCGTAAGCTGACAGCCCATGGGGCATCCGATACAGGTTAAATTTCTTTTATCCATCGTCTATCCCTCCTCTACCCTTATCGTTATCTTTTTCATTCCGGGTTTTGCAAGAATATCACTCTTTTTCAGGATAACCTGTTCCATCTCTCCGGGCGCCATGATCTGTTTTTTTCGTCTCATAACTTCATCATCATCAAAGTATGTGACTATGGAGCTGTTCTTAAAAACCTCTCCCACTCTGAATCTGACGGTAACCGTATCATTCATTTTTCCCGGTCTTAAATATACGGGAACCGTATAACGTACACCACCTTCGGGGCAAAGTTCTATTTTGTCCGATTCCGTACTCTCTCCGTTTTGAATAAACGAAGCGGCATTCCTTCCGGCTGCGGCCGCCTCCTCGGAAACATAATCCACAAGGTCATGCACGTGAAGCACATTTCCGCAGGCAAATACCCCGGGGATATTCGTCTCAAGTCCGTCATTTACTATAGGTCCCGATGTGACGGGAGAAAGCTCAACTCCTATATTTTGTGACAGCTCGTTTTCCGGTATAAGTCCGCATGAAAGCAAAAGCGTATCGCATTCATATCTTATCTCGGTTCCGGGAATAGGCCGTCTGTCGGCGCCTACCTTGGCGATGGTAACCGCTTCAACCCTCTCCCTGCCTTCTATATCCGTAACCGTATGTGACAGCTTGAGCGGTATATCAAAATCATCCAGGCACTGAACTATGTTTCTCTTCAGTCCGCCCGAATAAGGCATAAGTTCAGCAACAACCAAAACCTTTGCTCCTTCAAGCGTCATCCTTCGGGCCATAATAAGCCCTATATCTCCGGAGCCCAGAATAACAACTCTTTTTCCGGGCATCTGACCTTCCATATTAACAAGTCTTTGGGCTGTTCCCGCAGAAAAAATCCCCGCCGGTCTGTAACCGGGAATATTAAGCGCACCTCTGGATCTTTCTCTGCATCCCATAGCAAGGATAACGGCCTTTGCGGGGATCATAAACATGCCGTCTTCGGAATTCATGGCACAAACCATCTTTTCCGGAGAAATATCCATCACCATGGTGTTCAGTTTATATTCAATGCCTCTCTCCAAAACCTGATCTGTAAATCTTGCAGCATATTCAGGACCGGTAAGTTCTTCTTTAAACGTATGAAGACCAAATCCGTTGTGAATGCATTGATTAAGTATTCCTCCCAGAGAATGATCTCTTTCGAGGATCAAAATATCTTTTATTCCGGCATCAAAAGCCGCAACTGCGGCAGCAAGCCCGGCAGGACCGCCGCCTATTATGACAAGTTCATATTCTTTCATAGCGTCCTCCCTATACCTGCTTATTTTCACCGTAAACTATCTGTGAACCGCCACCGTTTTTGGTGACAGCGGTATAATCCATATTCAGTTCCCGTTCGAGTATCTCCATAACTTTAGGTGAGCAAAATCCCGATTGACACCTTCCCATTCCGGCCCTCGTTCTCCTCTTAACTCCATCCAAAGAACGGGCTCCGAGAGGACGATGTATGGCATCCAGTATCTCTCCTTCGCTTATGGACTCACATCGACAGATTATCTGTCCGTATTCAGGCTTTTCTTTGATCAGTTTATTTCTTTCTTCAAAGGAAAGTTCTGCGGGATTCAAGATCCCTTTTCGCGTAGGAACAAAGTCTGTTTTCAGACTTGCTCCCAGCTTTTCCGCAACCATTTTCGCAATATCCTCTCCGATTGCGGGAGCAGATGAAAGCCCCGGCGACTCGATTCCGGCCGCATCAAAGAAGCCTTCTGCATCCGTCGCTTCTCCTATTACAAAATCTTCTCCATCCTCATGAGCTCTAAGTCCCGCAAATGATGTTATAACATTTTTGAGAGGCGGATTGGCGATTGAAAGACTTATTGTCTTTGTAAGATAATCCATTCCGGACAGCGTTGTATTGGTTCCCTCTTTGTCCTCGATATCTTCAGCGTTCGGACCGACAAGGATATTACCGTGAACGGTAGGTGTCATAAGCACACCTTTGCCCATTTTGCCGGGGAGCTGAAATACGGTGTGGGTAACATAATTTCCCACAGTCTTATCCAAAAGAAAATACTGTCCCTTTCTTGCGACAATATGAAGTTTGTTTTTCGATACCATATTATGTATATCGTCAGCATAAACTCCCGCAGCATTGACAACGATTTTTGTTTCAACAGACGGAGCATCCTTAATATCTATAACAAAATGATCTCCCTCTTTTGCTACACCTGTTACTTCAGTATTAAGTCTGAAATGAGCCCCATTGGCCGCTGCGTTTTCTCCCAATGCGTATGTAAGATGGAAGGGGCATATTATTGCACCAGTTTCCGCCAAAAGAGCACATTCTATATCGTCCGAAAGATTGGGCTCTATTTCTTTAAGTTCATCTTTTTCCACTATACGAAGCCCTTCAACTCCGTTTTCTTCGCCCTGCTTGAGAAGATCCCTAAGTACCGATCTGTCCTGATCCTTACTGCAGGTAACGAGTGATCCGTTTCTTTTGTACGGAACATCAAGATCCTTGCAGAGCTTCTCCATCATTACAGAGCCCCTGACATTATAAAGTGCCTTTTTACTGCCGCATTTTGCATCAAATCCGGCATGAACTATAGCACTGTTTGCCTTTGATGTCCCGCTGCAAAGATCCTCCCCACGCTCTAAAACGCAGACATTAATGTCATAGGCGCTTAATTCTCTTGCAATAGCACATCCGGTAACACCAGCACCAATCACCACGACATCAAACATGTGTCTTCCCCCTCCACTGTGTTTTTCTGTTTGATCTATCTTACTATTTTATCTTTATTTTCATTTAAAAATACGATGTATTCATCTTCAGGCAGTGGCCTCGAATAAAGATAGCCCTGCATGTAATCACATCCGTTAGCCACCAGGATATCAGCCATTTCCTTTGTCTCAACACCCTCTACAAGCACCTTCTTACCTACCTCGCTTATCATACTCATTGTGTTTCTGAGTACCGCCATGGACGAGGGATCCTCCATCGCATTCCAAAGGATCATTTTATCAATCTTAACTATTTCAACCGGAAGCTGGATAAGATAATCTATGGCAGCAAATCCCGATCCGAAATCATCAAGAGAGAAAGTAAGGCCCTGCTCCTTAAGATTTGTCATAAGTTCTCCGAGACCTTTCATCTCGTCTGCGCCTATCTCGGCTGTCTCGGTAATTTCAAGGTTAAGGAATGAAGGACTGATGTTGTACTTATCCATTATCCCTTTCAGCATGAGTACAAGTTCTTCCTTATTTGTCTGTTTGGGCGAAAGATTTATCTCGATATAATGAACTCCAAGATCTTCAACCCTGCTGTCTCTTATAAAACGACATACCTCCTCAAATACGAAGGTTCCGATTTCATCGATGAGTCCGTTTCTTTCTGCTACTCTTATGAACTCCTCGGGATTGATAAATCCCTCCTCCTCATCATATAGTCTTACAAGCGCCTCTGCGCAGGTATATTTTCCTTCATAAACATTGAGTATGGGCTGGTAATATACCTTGAATTCTTTTTGATCAAGAGCCCTCTCCAGTCTTCTGACAAGACTTCTTTCCCTTTTGATCGGTACAAGTGCATCTCCCAAAGCATCATCCGAAGTATAACTTCTTGAAAAAGCATCTGCGCTTCTTAAAAATTCCACCAACTCATATCCGAACGGGAAAAGTTTTGAAACGGATATAACGGTTGTTTTGGGCACAAGACTGTACCGTAAGATCTCATCATGGAATACAACTTCAAAAGGCTTGTTAAAGCATTTGTTTATCCGCTCCTTCATATTGGAATCCAGACTGTCATGCGTAGATACTATAACAAACAGATTATTATAAACATTATAGGATTTACGTCTGAATTCAGCACAAAGGCGCTCTGCCACCTTCATCGACAAAAGTCCCATTCCGGACCTTCCATAGTGACTTACGGATTCTTCTTTGCTTTCATACTTAACGGCTATTATCACATAAGGCTTTCTTCTCTTTGCCATTCTTGCTATCGTTTTATGAAAAGCACGCTGGTTATAACAGAGGGTATCATTGAACAGATAATAAGCCTGATTTTCAAAAGCTGTATAGATGAAAAATAATGTCATGGCACAGGTAAAGTTACTGATAACATACCTGGGGAATATCATCTGGAAAATGATACTTGCAAAAACACCTATAATAAAACCGCTTACCGCGAAGACCTGATAACTGTTAAATTTTCTTCTTTGCAGAAAGAAAAGTATTTGAGTACATACTACTGCCACAAAAGCAGTAACATACAGGCTCATCATTAACGGTCCGTGTCTGTATACAAGATTTTCATCAAAATAGATTATCAGATGTGTTTTATACGTTGTCAAAAGAAGCAGCACATCATAAACTATTATAAAACCAGACATTATCGTGACAAAGAGCCTTGCCTTTTTTATCTTGGTAAGACTGTCAACGTAAAGCAGGAAGAGAACACCCATAAAGTTATACAGTATAAGATATATAATATTTACCGCTGTATTGAATAAAACAGAATGTCTTTCCGGAAAGGTTATAACATAAAATGTAAGTATGTTGATCGCAGACGCCAAAAGATTATCCACAAGCATAATAAGAAAAATCTTATTATGCTTTGTGGAATAATTCCTTTTCATGAAATACATTAAGATCAGTATTAACGTTGCAACAACCGACGCAATACAATATTGCGGCTCATACAATAACATATATTATCCTTCTATCCTGCTGTGATATGACTGCAATGAGTGAACATTTCCACTTCCGTTTTCTTTAACCTGTCTGATACCTTCTTCTGCTGCTATTCCGGCTGCCACAGTGGTAATATACGGGATCCTGGCTTTAATGGCAGCCCGGCGAAGATATCCGTCTTCATGCTCCGAATCTCTTCCTATCGGTGTATTGATTATAAGATCCACCTCGCCATTTTTGATAACATCCTCTACGTTAGGTCTTCCGCCTTCATAGTTTTTCATTATCTTCCTGGCTTCTATTCCATTGGCTTTGATCACATTATATGTCTCGCCGGTTGCGTAAATCTCAAAACCGTCTTCGGCAAACTTCCGGGCGAGTTCTGCTGCCTTTGGCTTGTCTGCAGCATTAAGGGAAATAAGAACCGCTCCTTCCATGGGAAGAGCCATACCTGCTCCCTCTTCTGCCTTGAAAAACGCCTCTCCGGGAGTCTTTGCGAGTCCTAAAACTTCACCTGTTGAACGCATCTCCGGCCCAAGGACGGGATCAACCTCCGGGAACATCGAGAAGGGGAACACAGCTTCTTTTACACCATAGTAAATCGGCTCATCAGTCCTCTTGTTTTTAATCAGTTCCTCAACCGGTGAAGGTCTGCCTGTTATATCGGCTGTAATGATATCGGTTGCCACAGGTACCATTTTGATACCGCAAACCTTTGATACAAGGGGTACTGTTCTGGATGCTCTGGGATTGGCTTCAAGAACATATACCGTATCTCCCTCGATCGCATACTGCATATTCATCAAGCCGACAACATTCATCTCCACGGCTATTTTCTTTGTATATTCTTCAATTATGCCAAGATGCTTCTTGGAAATATGCTTTGACGGGATAATGCAGGCCGAGTCCCCCGAATGAATTCCCGCAAGCTCTATATGTTCCATTACCGCGGGAACAAACGCGTTGGTTCCGTCCGAAATAGCATCTGCCTCACACTCAAGCGCATTCTGAAGGAATCTGTCTATAAGGATCGGTCTGTCGGGAGTAACACCGACTGCTGCCCTCATATATCCCTCCATGCTGTCCTCGTCATTTACTATCTCCATTCCTCTTCCGCCAAGTACGAAAGAAGGACGAACCATTACCGGATAACCGATGCGTGCTGCGATCTGCTTTGCTTCCTCAACGTTTGAAGCCATACCTGCCTCTGCCATCGGTATACCGAGTTTTTCCATCATTATACGGAACTGATCCCTGTCCTCTGCCAGATCGATAACCTCGGGAGAAGTACCTAAAATATTAACTCCTTCTTCCTTAAGCTTTGCAGCAAGATTAAGCGGAGTCTGACCACCGAACTGCGCGATAACACCAAGAGGTTTTTCTTTGTGATAGATCTGAAGAACATCCTCAAGTGTAAGCGGCTCAAAATACAGCTTATCCGATGTATCATAGTCCGTAGAAACGGTCTCCGGATTACAGTTTACTATAATTGTTTCAAAGCCGAGTTTCTTAAGAGCCATAGCCGCATGAACACAGCAATAATCAAATTCGATACCCTGACCTATACGGTTTGGTCCGCCACCCAGGATCATGATCTTCTTATTATTGTCCGATACCGTACTATTATCCTTGGCACAATATGTGGAATAGTAATATGAACTGTCTTCCGTACCGTAAACGTGTACTCCGTCCCAGCCCTCATTAATTCCCTTATCTTCTCTGGCATGCCTTATATCATCTTCCGATACCGACAAAAGATCTGCCAGATATTTATCTGAAAAACCGTCTTCCTTTGCTTTTTTCAAAGCTTCCTCCGAAGGGATCTCACTTATGAACTTGGCACGTAAAGACTTCTCCTCTGCAGCAAGTTCTTTTATCTCCTCAAGGAAATAATGTTTGATCTTGGTGATCTCGTGGATCTCATCTACCTTGATGCCCTTTTTAAAGGCTTCGTAAATGAGAAAATATCTCTCGGATGATGTATCCTTGATAAGCTTAAGAAGCTCTTCTTTTGTCATAGCCTCATACTTTGAAATACAGCCCAGTCCGTATCTTCCTTTTTCAAGTGAACGGATCGCTTTTTGGAAAGCTTCTTTAAAATTCTTACCGATACTCATGACTTCTCCGACAGCCCTCATCTGAGTACCGAGTTTATCTTCAACTCCATGGAATTTTTCAAATGCCCATCTGGCAAATTTTACTACCACGTAGTCACCGTTAGGCTCGTATTTATCAAGTGTTCCGAACTTGGAATCCGGAAGATCCGCAAGTGTAAGACCGGTAGCCAGTTTTGCGGAAACAAGGGCTATGGGGAAGCCCGTTGCTTTGGAGGCAAGCGCCGATGATCTCGAGGTACGGGGATTTATCTCAATTACGATTATACGTCCCGAAACCGGATCATGTGCGAACTGAACATTGGTACCTCCGATAACACCGATATGTTCCACTATCTTATATGCCTGTTTCTGAAGCTCCTTTTGAAGCTCCTCATCTATTGTGAGCATCGGAGCCGTACAGAAGGAATCTCCCGTATGCACTCCGACGGGATCGACATTCTCTATGAAGCAGACCGTGATCATGTTATTATCCTTGTCACGAACAACCTCAAGTTCAAGCTCCTCCCATCCGAGAATGGACTCCTCCACCAAAACCTGATGTATCAGCGAAGCGGCGAGCCCTCTTGCACAAACCGTCTGAAGCTCTTCTTTGTTATAAACCAGTCCGCCGCCGGCTCCTCCCATTGTATATGCAGGACGAAGAACCACGGGATATCCGAGTTCATCCGCTTCGGCAAGCGCTTCCTCTATACTGTAGCAGGCCTTTGACCTTGCCATCTCTATACCAAGTGCATCCATGGTATTTTTGAACTCTGTACGATCTTCTCCCCGTTCAATCGCATCAACCTGAACTCCGATCACCTGAACTCCGAATTCTTCAAGAACTCCGGCTTTGTAAAGTTCGGCACAAAGGTTAAGTCCCGATTGTCCTCCGAGGTTCGGAAGCAACGCATCCGGTCTTTCTTTTTCTATAACGGCTCTGACCCTGTCCACATTAAGGGGCTCGATATATGTTCTGTCGGCCATCTCCGGATCTGTCATTATTGTAGCGGGATTTGAATTCACAAGTACGATTTCATACCCAAGACTTCTGAGCGCCTTACATGCCTGTGTTCCCGAATAGTCAAACTCGCAGGCCTGACCTATAACAATGGGACCGGATCCTATTATTAGTACCTTATGGATATCTGTTCTCTGTGCCATCTTTTTCCTCCATTTTTTAATACAAATCCCGAGAATCGAGATACAAAAAGTAACCGTTCGGAAAATAACACCAAACAGTTACTCTATAGTTATTCAACGGTAACGGATTTTGCCAGATTCCTGGGCTGATCGGGATTAAGTCCCTTGCCTATGGAAGTATAATAAGCAATCATCTGACATATAACAACCGAAGCGAAAACTGCCAGTTCATCTCTGACCTTAGGTATCTGAAGATGAACATCACATACGGATTCGTCGGTTATCTTTGCATCTTTGCTTATCAGGATAACATATGCTCCTCTGGCCTTTACCTCTCTTATATTGGAAATGACTTTGCTGTAAACATCAGACTGGCTGGCAATAGCAATAACCGGAACGCCCTCATCAATAAGGGCAATCGTTCCGTGCTTTAATTCACCCGCAGCATATGCCTCTGCATGAATATATGAGATCTCTTTGAGCTTAAGCGCTCCCTCCATGGAAAGCGTATAATCAAGCTCTCTGCCTATATAAAACGCGTGCTCAGCATTTGTCATTCGCGAAGTCAGTTTATCGACCTTACTTTCGATCGTAAGCATGGATTTGATTATGTCCGGAACCTTTTTAAGATCGGCCATAAATTCCTTCATCTCGGCTTCCGTGGTCCGACCGGAAACAAGTCCAAGCTTGCAGCCTATCAAATACATCATTGCAACCTGAACCGAGTATGCCTTTGTGGAAGCCACCGCTATCTCCGGTCCCGCATGTGTATAAAGTACGGCATCAGACTCACGTGCGATGGAGGACCCTTTTACATTTACTATTGCAAGCGTCTTCTTAGTATACTTTCTCGCAAGTCTGAGTGCCTCCAGACTGTCAATCGTCTCTCCTGACTGAGATATAACGATAACCATTGTTTCATCTGTAATAACCGGTCTTTCGTATCTGAACTCCGATGCGATCGCAACGTTGACCGGTATACCGAATTTGTTCTGAATAAATGTTCTTCCGACCATTCCCGCGTACATTGCGGTACCACAGGCTATGATGGTGATATCCCTTACACCCTCAAAGAAATCATCCGAAACCCCGTCATCTTTAAAATCGGGTAGATCTCCGTGGATCCTTCCTCCTATGGTTCTGATGATCGCATTCGGCTGTTCGTGGATCTCCTTGATCATGAAATGATCGTAGCCTTCCTTTTCGGCAGCTGAAACATCCCAGTCAACCTTAAGATATTCGGGCTTAACCTCTTTACCTTCAAGGTCCGTAAGTTCTATGCGATCCTGTGTCATCCTTAAAATATGATACTCGGGAACAATGAAATAGTCCTTTGAATAATCAACAAAGGCAGTAAGATCGGAAGCTATAAAAGCCCCGTCCTTTTCGGTGAATGCAGCAACCATGGGGCTGACATTTCTTACCGCATATATTTCTCCCGGATGAGACTTAAACATTATACAAAATGCAAAAGATCCGACAAAAAGAGGCACTGTCTTTTTTATAGTCTCAATGGGATCCCCGTTATACATCTTATTGAATAAAGCTGCCGCCACCTCTGTATCGGTCTCGGAAACAAGATCCTTTTGAAGTCCGTATTCGGACACAAGCTCATGATAGTTCTCTATAATACCGTTATGTATAAGGACCACGGATCCCACTCTGTGAGGATGGGCATTGGCATTGGTAACCCCTCCGTGTGTAGCCCAACGGGTATGACCTATTCCGCAGGTAGAATTATTCTCTTCATCACAGATAGCCGCAAGATCTTTAACCTTTCCCGCAGTCTTTCTCATGGAAATATGATCTCCGTTATCTTTAAAGAATGCTATACCGGCGCTGTCATAACCTCTGTATTCAAGTCTCGCAAGACCCGCAAGTAAAATATCCTGCGCCTCGTGCTTACCGGTAAATCCAACTATACCGCACATAAAATCCTCCTGTTATTTGCCTATCATAGTTCCGGTTGAACCTGCTATGGAAGGTTTCCCGGGATTAAGTTTAGTGATAAGAACCTTTCTTACCGCGGAATCTCCGATGTAGTCTATGGCCGCCTGTATCTTGGGTGCCATAGTACCCTGTTCAAATCTGCCTTCTTCGATGTATCTCCTGGCATCTTCGACTGAGATAAAGTCCAAAGCCTCAGCTTCATCAGTACCGTAGTTAAGGTATACTTTTTCAGTGCCCGTAAGCATTATCAGCATATCTGCTTCCAAAAGATCCGCCATATGGCCTGCTGCCGTATCCTTTTCAATAACAGCCGATGCTCCGCGCAGTTTATTATCCTGAACAAGAACCGGTATCCCTCCGCCTCCGCAGGCAATAACCACATTATCGGCATCCAAAAGAGCCTTTATTGAATCCAGTTCAATTATATCCTCAGGCTTTGGAGTAGCGACTACTCTTCTGAAACCGCCCTCGACTTCCGTTACACGGTTTCCCTTTTTCTCTTCAGCTTCTGCTTCTTCTTCAGTAAGTATCCTTCCTATTTTTTTGGA
>JAILKW010000214.1 GCA_024693455.1 Lachnospiraceae bacterium | reverse complement strand
GTCAGGCAGCATTTTAAGGATATAGGACATGATGAGGCTGTTTGTGACGTGACTTATGAGAACGCCCAGGCTCGTGAACGTACTCAGATCCTTATGGATATAGCAAATAAAGAGGGCGGAATAGTAATAGGAACGGGAGATCTTTCGGAACTGGCTCTCGGATGGGCTACTTACAACGGAGATCATATGTCAATGTATGGCGTAAATGCTTCTGTTCCCAAGACATTGGTAAGATATCTTGTAAAATATTATGCTAATTTCTGCTGTAAGCGTAACAGGATACTTAAGGCGACACTGATGGATGTGCTTGATACTCCCGTTTCGCCGGAGCTTCTTCCTCCAAAGGACGGAGTGATATCGCAGCAGACGGAAAATATAGTGGGTCCTTACGAACTTCATGACTTTTTCCTGTATTACAGCGTAAGATACGGTTACAGGCCAAGGAAGATACTCCGTCTTGCAAATATGGCGTTTAAGGGCAGTTATGATAAGCCTGAGATAATAAAATGGATGAGGGTGTTCTTCAGAAGGTTCTTTGCACAGCAGTTTAAACGTTCGGCTATGCCTGACGGACCCAAGGTAGGTACGGTGGCACTTTCTCCCAGAGGTGATCTTCGCATGCCGAGTGATGCAAAAAGCGAGCTCTGGCTTGCGGAAATAGATAAGTTGGACGAAAAAAACAGGAGATAAGATGATTGCTGTAATCCTTTCACAACAATTATTTGAAAATGATATCGGACCGCTTGTAAAAGCTTTTTTTCCACGTGATGAAGTAAGAGTGGTGATCGGGGAAGAAATATCTGCCGATATGAGTCTTAGAGCCGAATTTGAAGAAGGCAATAAGGTAAGTCTTATATGGAACGGTGAGGATAAGATCAAAAAAAACGTAAAATGGAATGATGATCGCATCGAGCTTAAAAACGAGATAAAAAGAACCGTTTATCATATGCTTTCAAAAGCCTGTAAAAAAGAACTGCCGTGGGGCAGTCTTACAGGGATCAGGCCGACTAAGATAGCTCTCGGTAAAATGCTCGAGTGGGATAATATAAGCTCGATGAGTTCAAAGGAACTTGATGAAAAAAGATCAGAGCTTACAGCTTACATCAAAGAAAAATATCTTGTGTCGGATGAAAAGACTGCTCTTGCCATAGAGGTTGCGGGACTTGAAAGCACGATGCTTTTTCCCATTGACAGAAAAAGTACATTCAGCCTTTATGTCGGAATCCCGTTTTGTCCTACTATTTGTGCATATTGTTCTTTTGCATCAAGTCCGATATCGGATTTCAAGGGCAGGGTGGAAGGATATCTTTTAGCTCTGAAAAAAGAAATAACGGAAACTGCGCGGATCTGGAAGGATAAGACATTAAAGACCATTTATTTCGGCGGAGGAACCCCAACATCGATAACGGCCGGACAGCTTGACGATCTTATGAGTCATGTACTAAACAGTTTCGATATTTCAGGCCTTGAAGAATTTACAGTCGAAGCAGGCAGACCGGATTCTTTGTCACCGGAAAAACTCGAAGTGATATCAAAGCAATTTGCCCGGATAAAACCTTCGAGGGGAAGGATATCCGTCAATCCGCAGACCATGAATCAAAAGACCTTAAATCTTATAGGAAGGTCACATACCACAGAGCAGGTGAAAAATGCGATCGCCATGGCAAGAAGCGCCGGGATCGAGACTATCAATATGGATCTTATACTTGCGCTTCCGGAAGAGACCACGTCAGATGTGGCCCATACCATGGAGGAAATAAAAGCGCTTTCACCGGATAATCTCACCATACATTCGCTGGCACTTAAAACAAAGGCCCGTCTTAGTCAGGAGTGGGAAAAATGGCAGGATTATACATATCGCAACTCCGATGCCATAATGGAACTTGCAACAAATGCCGCACGGGATCTCGGTATGCATCCGTATTATCTCTATCGGCAAAAAAATATAGCCGGAAATCTTGAAAATGTAGGCTATTCGGTGCCGGGCAAGGAGGGCTTTTACAACCAGCTCATAATGGAACAGTGGCATGATATAGCAGCCTGCGGAGCAAACGGAGCGAGTCGTCATGTTTACTTTGATGGGAAAAGAGGATGGCAGTCCGACAGAGCCGAGAATGTAAAAAATATAGAAGAATATATCAGTCGTATTGATGAGATGATCGGTAGGAAGGAAAGGATGATGGGAATATGAAAATCACCATATCTACAAATGATGTTTTATATACCGACAGACTTGAAAAAATCAGTCCGGAGAAGACAGCACAAAAAAACAAGACAGGGAAAGAGGATAACCTTTCTTCACTTGCCGAGTTTCAAAAATTACTCGGTCATGAACTTGAGAAGATAGAAGAAAGAGAAAAGGGGAATGTTTTTAAATCCTCGCCTTTTACGGATACAGTAGGTGCTGAGGTTAAAAATAGTAAAAATATACCTGTAGCAGAAGATAAAACAAAAGAAAGTGAAATAAAAGAAAGTGAAACCGTTGCGGTGCCTGAGAAGGAAGAATACTCAGGACCTGTAATAGAAGCTCCGGATTCATTGAAGGAGATATTTCATGAGGCAGGGGAAAAGTACGGAGTGGATGAAAAACTCCTTATTGCTATCGGATATCATGAATCGAGATTCGATCCTTCCGTTACCAGTTCAAGCGGTGCAATGGGTGTAATGCAGCTTATGCCTGAAACTGCAGAAGCACAGGGAGTGGAAGACGGTTACGATCCCAGGCAAAATATAGAAGGGGCGGCAAAGCTCATCAGTACCTTAATGGACGCCTTTGACGGAAATGTCACCCTTGCAATGGCGGCCTATTCAGACGGAATGGGTGCGGTTCAAAGGGCAGGAGGAGTTCCGAATACAACCCAGGCTCAGGAATTTGTAAATTATATCAATTCGGTTTATCCGGATGGAATCAAATTGTAGATAATATGAAAAGGCGTGTCGGTTTAGCGAGCGAGTCTTGACCTCAGTCGAAGAACCCCCACCTCTAAACGTTAGTGTAGGTGGGGGAGTCTTTACTATTTACGGCATTGTTATAAGTTCATATTCTCTGGTTCCAAGACCGATCTTTTCTGCGTGAGCAAGAGTTTCTTCCCATTTTACGTTGGGATTGGAGTCCTTCCAGTGATCGCGATGGAAGTTCCAGTCGGGTACAGCCAGATTGTCCGAAAGTTGACTGTTGGGCATGGGATCCTTTTTCTGACATGCATCTGCGCAGGCCTGATCCAAAGCAACGGGATCGAAGGATGCAAACATTCCTATGTTGGGAAGGATGGGAGCATCATTTTCGCTATGGCAGTCGCAGTTAGGAGATACATCCACAACAAGACTTACATGGAAATGAGGCCTTCCGTTGCATACAGCGTAAGCATATTCAGCCATCTTGCAGCAAAGATTTTCAATAGCATCGCTGTTATTATTGGAGATGGCGTCAAATGCGCAGGCTCCGATACATCTTCCGCAGCCTTTGCAAAGATCCTGGTCGATAACGGCTTTTCCGTTCTGATATGAGATGGCATCAGATCCGCATTCTCTTGCACATCGGTGGCAATTACGGCAAAGCTCGGGATCAACATGAGGTTTACCGTCATTGTGCTGAACCATTTTCCCCGCACGGCTTCCGCAGCCCATACCAATGTTTTTGATAGCTCCTCCGAAGCCGGTCATTTCGTGTCCTTTGAAATGGGTAAGGCTCACGAAGATATCCGCATCCATGATCGCATGTCCTATATATGCTTCATCTACATACTCACCTACGGGTACGGGAACAGTGACATCATCCGTTCCGCGAAGACCATCGGCAATGATGATCTGGCAACCCGTTGTAACGGTATTAAAGCCGTTTAAATTAGCACAATCAAGATGCTCAAGTGCATGCTTTCTGCTGCCCGGATAAAGAGTGTTGCAGTCGGTAAGGAAGGGAAGACCTCCTTTTCCTTTGATAACATCTGCAACAGCCTTTGCATAGTTTGGACGCAGGAAAGCGATATTTCCAAGTTCACCGAAATGCATTTTAATAGCAGTAAATTTGCCGTCAAAATTAATTTCTTCAATTCCCGCACGTCTTATGAGCTTAGCAAGCTTATCGGGCATTGTAATTCCATTGGTCGCACGAAAGTCAGTAAAATAGACCTTTGACTTTTCCATAGTATTTCCTCCACTTTTATATCATTGGCATTGTATAGTAAGAATTATTATAATATGCGAACGGAAGTTTTACAATCATATAAATGTTAATAAAAGCATTGTATGAAAAAAAAGCCGACAGGGTTATCCCCTGTCAGCTCTGTTATTTCTGACGAAAGCTTCAAATTCACTTACAGGCATTGGCTTTGCAAAGTAGAAACCCTGAAAGCGGTCACAGCCCATTTTGTTAAGCATGTCTACCTGGTTTATGGATTCAACACCTTCTGTTATGGTGCCCATCTTGAGCTTGTCTGCCATCTGAACTATAGAGGCAAGTACGTTGCGGCTTCTTTCCGCATGCTCGGTTTCCCTGAGGAAGGACATGTCTATTTTTAAAACATCGGCTTCGATGTCCTTTAGCATGGCAAGTGAAGAGTAGCCGGCACCAAAATCATCTATTTCAACCGTAAAGCCGAAGTTTCTAAGATCCGCAACTCGAAGTATCTGTTTTTCAACATCTGACATGATAGCGGTTTCGGTGATCTCAAGTTTAAGCTTGTGCCTGTCTATATCGTATTTTTTCACTATATCAACCAAAGTCGTATATACGTCAATATAGTAAAAATCAAGGGGAGAGATGTTGACCGATATATAAAGATCGGAAAACTCCGTGTCCTTCCATTTGAACAGC
>JAILKW010000181.1 GCA_024693455.1 Lachnospiraceae bacterium | reverse complement strand
CCTGGCGAAGGACGCTTGCAGAGATCTTATAAAAAAATGGCCGAAAACGGATATTCTGGCAATGCACACCAACTCTTTGGCACCTAACAGATTTGCTGAAGAAAAGGGGATATGGTCTATAGGATTTAACCTGGAAAATGCAGATATGTTTCCGGACAGTTATCTGACTTCATGCGTATGGAAATGGGATAAGTATTATAAAGATGCCATTTTAAGTTGCCTTAAAGGAAAGTTTTACGGAAGCGTAGATTGGGTTAGTATGGAGGACGGGATAGTTCAGTTGTCCGATCTTACTAAAAATTGTGTACCGGGTACGGAGGAAGCTGTAGAGAAAGCAAGACAACTTTTTGTGGAACGAAGTTTTGATGTATTCTATGGTCCGATTATTGACAATAAGGGGAAACTTCGTATTCCCGAAGGCGAGTCTATGTCTGAAGATGAGATGAGGAATCATTTCGACTGGTATGTGGAGGGTGTAACTGTTGAAAAATGATGAGAATTTTATAAAAATCATATTTCTCTTTTTGGGGTCTCTTATTGTTTTGAGTATTGTTGTACTTATCATCAGTTTCAGATCGGGAAGCGAAAAAGATACAGTATCGGTAGGAGCTGTATTTATCGGAGAGCCTAATGATCATGGATGGAATGAATGTCATTATCATGGAATAAAGAAAGCCTGCCTGGAACAATCCTGTCGATTTTATCCTATAATGAATATTCCGGAGGAGAAAGAGCCTCTTAAAGACGCGGTATCGGAATTGGCATTCAAAGGATGTTCGTGTATCTTTCTTACAAGCTATGGGTACGGTGATTATATGGATTCTTTGGCAAAACAGTATCCGGATATAGCGTTTTACAGTATTTCCGGAAAGGGAACGGAAAAGAATACCGTTTCATATTTTGCGAGAATGTATCAGGTAAGGTATTTGGCAGGGATTGTGGCAGGCGCTACGACAAAAACCAATCTTTTGGGATATATTACGTCGCAGCCCATACCCGAGACCATTCGGTCCATCAATGCATATACGATGGGTGTACGTAAGGCAAATCCCTCGGCAAAGGTTCTGGTGTCATATGTCGGGAGCTGGAATGATAGTGTCAAAGAGGGAAAGGTTGTCAAGAAAATGTGCGATGCGGGAGTGGATGTATTTACTCATCATCAGGATGCTCCGTACGTTATCGATGTAGCGGATGATATGGGGCTGTATACTACAGGATATGATTTTGTTTACAAAGATTATTCGGATTGTTTTCTTACGGCAGCTTTGATCAATTGGGATGTTTTGTATGAAAAAGTTCTGAGTGATTATATAAGCGGCAGAGCGGATTTTTCGGATAATTACTGGTTGGGACTGGCGGATAATGCTGTCTCTTTATATCCGTATTCGGACTTGGTGACGGAAGAAACAAAGGCGTTGGTTGAATCTGAGAAAAAGAGAATAAATTCATGGAGGGATGTGTTCTCGGGAGAAATATATGATAACGAGGGTTATCTCAGATGTGATAAAGATGAACGTATAAACGACCATGACCTGTTTAACAATATGGATTGGTTAGTGGAAGGTGCGGAGATATATGAATAAAAAAGTATTTTCGGATAGGAATACAACTGTATATGTACTGATGTTTTTCGCGGCCGCTCTTCTTATCGTGGGATTGGTACTAAGGAGCAGAATAGGGCTGCTTCTGGAATCTTATACGGAGAGTCAGACCAAGATACAGGCTCAATCTTATGCGTTGATAATGAATGAAAAATTACGTACTGAGCTTGAGAATCTTGAATATATAGCATCGGTGCTGGAAGATTCTCTTGATGATCTTGATGGTGTTATGACGCGTATATACATTAAACCCGGCATCAAACAGGGTCTTTTGAGTATTGATGGGAAGGCTCTGTACGGAGATCATATTGATGCAAGTGAATATAAAGGGATCCAGTCATCTTTTAGGGGAAATTCGGAAATAACTTATGTTGAACACAAAGGATTGTTGTTCACCTGTCCGGTATTTCACGGGCCAAATATACGCTACGTTTTATATAGATTATGTCCGTTTGATGTACTGGAAAGTTATTTCGCAATAGAAATATATGATGACCTTGGGAAACTTTGTGTAACTACCAGAGAGGGTCAGATTGTAATACCTTTTTACAATTACAAATCCCAGGATATGGATTGGTATCAAAGCATAGATATTCAGGAAAAGTATGCCTCTATGCATATGGAAATGGAGGTGTCTATAGCAGCTGCGAGGACATTTAAGACCGTTCGCGGAGAGATGCTTTTGTTCGAGTCAGAGATTCCCCAAACCAATTTCCTGATATCGGGTTATGTACCGAAGTCTGTAGCTTCAAGAGGTATTGGAAACATTACACGTATTGTGACTTGGGTATTTGGGCTTCTTATGCTGCTTGTAATGATAGGTGCATTTTATCTTACAAGGGTAATGGTTAAAGCGCAGGAGAATGAAGGACTTCGAAAAGCCAAGGCGATTGCCGAGGAAGCTTCAAAAGCAAAGAGTGAATTTCTTGCCAATATGTCTCATGAGATAAGGACTCCCATTAACGCAGTCCTTGGCATGAATGAGATGATCCTAAGAGAGAGTAACGAAGAGAACATCATAGAATATGCACACAGTGTTGGAAATGCCGGCAATTCATTATTGGGGATCGTCAATGATATTTTGGATTTTTCAAAAATTGAAGCCGGTAAGATGGAAATCATACCTGTTGAGTACAATATTTCATCAATGATAAATGATCTTGTAAATATGGTTCAGATCAAGGTAGATGAGAAAGAGCTAAGACTTGCTTTGTCTTTTGATCCCCAATTACCTAAAATCCTTTACGGAGATGAAATACGGATCAAACAGGTCATTACAAATATTTTGACCAATGCGGTTAAATATACCGAGAAGGGAAGTGTGACTTTTTCGGTAAAATACGAGAAGCTGACGGATGAGCCGGATTATATCGTTTTGCTGGTGTCGGTAAAAGATACGGGAAACGGTATCAAAGAAGAGGATATGAACAAGCTTTTCGCAGAATTTGAACGTTTGGATGAAAGGCATAATCATAATATTGAAGGTACCGGACTTGGAATGAGTATTACAATGAATATACTGAAAATGATGGGTTCGGTGCTTGAGGTGGAAAGCGTTTATGGTAAGGGTTCAGATTTTCATTTTCGTCTGAAACAAAAGGTTGTGAAATGGGAGCCGCTCGGCGACTACGAAGCAGCGTACAAAGCACGTTTATATAATAAAAAACGCTACAAAGAAAAGTTTACGGCGCCTTTGGCAAGGGTTCTTGTAATAGATGATAATCCAATGAACCTTACAGTATTTAAAAACCTTCTTAAACAGACCCGTGTGGAAATAGACACTGCGGAAAGCGGAGATCTTGGTCTGTCAATGGCATTTATTAATAAGTACGATATCATATTTATTGATCATATGATGCCGGAAAAAGACGGTATAGAAACTCTTCAGGAGATGAAAAGAGAGACGCATTACCCCAACGTGGATACTCCGAAGATTTGTCTTACTGCGAATGCAATTTCGGGTGTAAGAGAAGAATATATAGCGGCTGGATTTGATGATTATATTTCCAAACCGATAGATCCGTATCAACTTGAGGATATGCTCATGGAGTATTTGCCTGATGATAAGATATGTAAGTCAGGTGTACAGGAATCACAGACATTGGACGGGGCTGATATCGCAGAGGGCACTATACCGGATGAGCTGAAACCGTTAGAGGAGAGCAAATTGGTTGATATTGAGGCCGGGATAACAAACAGCGGTGGAAAAGATGAGTATATATCGCTTTTAAAGGTATTTTACAGCTCTGTAAAAATGAGGTATGAAGAGCTGGAGCAGTATTTTGAAAAAGAAGATTTCAAAAATTACACGATCAAAGTTCATTCTTTAAAAAGCTCGGCAAAAATAATCGGAGCTGCAGACTTGGGAGAAGAGGCCCAGTTATTGGAAGATGCCGGGAAGAAAGAAGATTATGACTATATTCGGACATATCATGAGCCTTTTATTACAAAACTTTTAATGTTTATGGAACCTTTGGAAAAGGTTATTTACAATAAGGGTGATTTGGAGGAGAAACTTCCTGTAGTAGATGGATTTATTCTTGATGAAGTTTATGAAGAGATAAAAGATGCCGGTATCAGCATGGATCTTGATCGCCTTGATGCTGCGTTTTGCGAGATGGAAGGATATTCACTTCCGCCCGAAGAGGAAGAGTTTTGGAATGAAATAAAGACGGCATACGAAAGGGTTGAGTATAAAACGCTTAACAAGCTTATGGCCTCGAGAAAAGAAAGAGTTGAAAATTAGGGCTTGACAAAACTATATTGCGCGCAATATAATAACGCAAAAGATATAACTCGAGAGGGAAAATATATGTCACAGGAATACGAACAATTATTACTTAAAAATCAGCTATGCTTTCCGCTTTATGCTTGTGGAAGGAAGATAGTTGGTAGATATACACCTTATTTAAGTCCTCTTGGTCTTACCTATACTCAATATGTGGTGCTGATGGTTCTTTGGGAGAATGAAACCATGAATGTCGGCCGGTTGGGAAGCATTCTTCATCTTGATGCCGGAACTCTTACTCCTTTGTTAAAAAGACTTGAAAAGGCCGGATATGTTACAAGAGAGCGTTCCAAGGAAGATGAACGTGTAAGGATAATAAGGATCACTCCGGAAGGAGATGCGTTAAAAGAGAAGTGCAAGGATATTCCTATGAAAATGGCAGCGGAAGGAACTTCCCTGAGTGAAAAGGATGCAAAGGAATTATACAGACTCTTATATCTTTTTTTGGAAGACAGTTGAATGCAGATCAGATGATAACAATGGTATGTAAAGGAGGACTTAAAATGGTTTATGATTATGAAGTAACAACAGGAACCGGAGAAAAGTTAAGTTTGTCTGAGTACAAGGGCAAGGTTATTCTTATCGTTAATACAGCTACAGGCTGTGGTTTCACACCCCAGTATGAGCCTATCGAACAGTTATATAAGGATTATCATGACAAGGGTCTTGAGATACTTGATATTCCGTGTAACCAGTTCGGAGGTCAGGCACCCGGTACCGATGAGGAGATACATGAATTTTGTACCCTTCACTACAATACAACCTTCCCCCAGATGAAAAAGTCTGATGTAAACGGAGACAACGAACTGCCTCTTTATACATATCTTAAAGATCAAAAGGGATTTGAAGGCTTTGACGATCACGAACTTAAACCTCTTCTTGAAAAGATGTTTTCCGAAGCCGATCCCCAGTGGGATAAGAAGCCGGATATCAAATGGAACTTCACAAAGTTTGTTATTGACCGCGAGGGTAATACAGTAGCAAGATTTGAGCCTACGGCTGATATGAAAAAGGTTGAGGAGTGTATAAATTCACTTTTGTAATAAGATACATACGAATAATAAACCGATCCCTTTTTGGGGTCGGTCTTTTTAAGTCCGGGATCAGACCCGGGCTCGGATTAAAATTGTATTAAATTTAATAATCAAGACTCTGTTAACATTATTTTTTTTATATGGTATAATATGTCGATAAGTGTCTGTAAATACAATACGGCAAGTCTTAACGCTAAATTATAACAGCCGCTATTACATAAAAAATGTGCCGGTTATGGATAACCCACTATGTAAAGGAGACTCGGATAATGAAGATGAAAAAGCCGCTTGGATATTATAATTACACGGTGGTTTTAACATATTTGGGGATGCTGATGGCCTTTACGGGCATTCTTTTTGCATTCAACGAGAATTATTCCTACTCGATCATATTTCTTATCGGGGCGGGAATATGTGATATGTTTGATGGTGCTGTTGCATCTACCAAGGAAAGAGATGATCTGGAAAAAAAATTTGGGATACAAATTGATTCTTTAAGTGATCTTGTCAGTTTTGGAATAATGCCGGCGGTATTTGTATATATGATATCCGGAAGAACCCTGATCAGCGGGCTTATAGCTGCATTGTACTCTTTGGCGGCCCTGATAAGGCTTGCGTATTTTAATGTCAGTGAAGAGGAAAGGCAAAAGACAACAAATGAAAGACGCAAATCATATCTTGGGATGCCTGTGACCACTATTTCGATACTTATGCCTTTGGCATATCTTATTCAGTACAGAATAGGGGTTCAGGATATGAGAGTCTATTTGATTTTGCTGATATTATGCGCAATATGCTTTTTATTGCCGGTGGAGGTTAAAAAGTTTGATATAGTCAGCAAGTTTTGATGGGGTGGAGATTTATGAAAAAAGAGTCTTTTTCCGTGGTTTTTTTGTATCAGACAATTCCCGGCAGAATGATCCTGAAGCTGCTGGTTAATCCAAAACTGTCCGAAAGGGTATCTGTATTTCTTTCTTCTCCATTATCGCGTCTTGTGATCCCGGGTTTTATTCGCAGTAACAGTATCGAAATGAAGCGTTTTGTTGTCCCTTATGGGGGATACAGATCATTTAATGATTTTTTTACAAGACGATTAAAGGATAGATATAAGTCAAAGGTTGTCTCTGATCTGATATCACCCTGTGACGGGCTGTTATCGGTTATCGATATTGATGAAAACTGTGTTATTAACATTAAGCATTCAAAATACAGCGTGAAAGAGCTTCTTAGGGATAAGCGTCTTTCTAAGAAGTATTCCGGTGGAACAGC
>JAILKW010000062.1 GCA_024693455.1 Lachnospiraceae bacterium | reverse complement strand
AGCGTAGGTGGGGGTTATGACAAACTATACTCAGTCGGGGTACAAGCTCCGACTGAGTTAAACGCTCCGCGAGGATGCGCACGGATTCGGACATGAATTTGTCTGCTGAAGCAGACCCGAATCCGGCGCGCAAGACTCGCGAGCGAGTCTTGACTTTATGCCCGTAACTTACAAAAACCTCCCGATGGTGGTCAACACTAAGAGCCATGATCCTGTCAGGTTTATATTACAATATCATAATATCTTATAATACAAAATTTACAGGTCAAAATCAAATCATAAGCTCAATCTTCATTAGCAGTTTTCAAATGCAAAAAAAGAGCTTCGCAAAAGCGAAGCCCCTTATTATCATAAAATTCTTTAGTTATTGATCAGCTTATCATCTTCGTTGTTCCAGCTGTAAAGCTTACGAACCTCTTCACCGATCTTCTCAGCCGGATGCTCTGATGCAAGCTTGCGAAGAGCCTTAAAGTGAACCTGGCGACCTGCACCTGACATATCAAGAAGGAAGTCTTTTGCAAATGTTCCGTCCTGAATATCTGAAAGAACCTGCTTCATAGCCTTCTTTGTATCCTCTGTAATGATCTTGGGTCCTGTAATATAATCACCATACTCTGCAGTATTGGAGATTGAATAACGCATTCCTGCAAAGCCTGACTGATAAATAAGATCAACAATGAGCTTCATCTCATGGATGCACTCGAAATATGCGTTACGGGGATCATAACCTGCCTCTGTAAGAGTCTCAAATCCTGCCTGCATAAGTGCACATACACCACCGCAAAGAACAGCCTGCTCACCGAAAAGGTCTGTCTCTGTCTCTGTGCGGAAATTGGTCTCAAGAAGTCCTGCACGAGCTCCGCCGATTCCAAGGCCGTATGCCTTAGCGATATCCCATGCCTGTCCGCTTGCATCCTGCTCAACAGCGATAAGACAAGGAGTTCCTTTTCCTGCCTGATACTCACTGCGAACTGTGTGTCCCGGAGCCTTGGGTGCGATCATAGCTACATCTACGTCTGCAGGCGGTACGATGCAGCCGAAATGAATATTAAAGCCGTGAGCAAACATAAGCATATTGCCTGCTGAAAGGTTAGGCTCGATATCTGCCTTATACATATCAGCCTGCTTCTCATCATTGATAAGGATCATGATGATATCTGCCTGCTTTGCAGCCTCTGCTGCAGTAAATACAGTAAGTCCCTGATCCTCTGCCTTTTTCCATGACTTTGAGCCTTCATAAAGTCCTATGATAACATCACATCCGCTCTCTTTAAGGTTAAGCGCGTGAGCATGTCCCTGGCTCCCGTATCCTATAATGGCAATCTTCTTTCCCTGAAGATATGACAGATCACAGTCTTCCTGATAAAAAATTCTTGCTTCCGACATTGTAATTCCTCCTTAATCATACATGAATGATGACCCTTGGATCATCTGTGAGTTGTCGCCGTGGCGACTGATATTTAAACGGAAATAACAATTTGCCTTTCCGTAATATCCGTAATTATGTTTCAAAAGTGACTACATCCTCACTTCCCCTTGAAAGCGCCGTAAGTCCGGTTCTTGCAAGCTGAAGTATTTCATAATCTGCAATGTTTTGTAAAAACGAATCCAGTTTATCTGTGTTTCCGGTCACTTCAACAACAAGTGAATCCGGAGTTTCATCAACTACCTTACCGTGGAAATTGGCTATCTCCTCAGCCAGTGAGAAAACACTGTGTCTTTCATGTAAAATAGCCTTCTTTACCTTAACAAGCATAAGTTCTCTTCTCACCGAAGCTTCGGGCTCAAGTATCCTGATATCAACTACGTCCTCCAGCTTGGCGACCTGTTTTTCTATCTGTTCAAGGATCTGCTCGTCACCACTCGTAACTATCGTCATCCTTGTAAAACGCGGATCTGAGGTAACTCCCGCAGAAAAACTGTCTATATTATAACCTCTTCTGGAAAAAAGTCCGGAAACGTGTGAAAGAACACCCGACGTATTTTCTACCAGAATTGATAATACCTTACGCATATAAAATACCTTCCTAGTTATTTACATTCCACGGCTCAAAAGCGGACATTAGGAATCCGCTTCGCTACTTCCTCATGATCGCAGTGGCACTTTGCGCCAACTGTCAGAGGTGGATTTTGCCCTTTCTGACACGAGTAAGCTTTAAGCCGGAGCATAAAGTTTACTCTGCGTTCAAACAATTCCTTCCCATTTTAGCACAACAAGGTATCTTGTCAAGCATTCATATGGGTTTTAACGCCATATTACATCTCAGACGATATAACCCCTGCCTCTAAGCAAAATGCAGGCGGGATAAATAATATCATTGAGGTAACTTCATGAATATAATATAATTAAAAATAACTATTCGGGCACTAAGCAGCTAAATTCAAGTCTCATCCCCTCCCTAAGCTTTGCTTAAAGGAAGGGCTCTTCTTTGACTAAGACAAATGCTGCACCAAATCCGGATCCGGGGTGAAAATCTTGAATATTTACAATTATAATCTAAAGGATATATCAATCAGAGTTCTTGATATCAAACATATAAGCGAAGACGAAAAAGCCATGATGCTTAAGCTTCTCGGAAATGAAAGGCGGGAATACGCACTTTCTATACAAGACAAAAATCCCGCAGGTTGTCTCGAAAGACTTGCTGCCGGATATCTCCTTGAAGAAGAACTGCTTCAAAGAGGAATAGATAACCGTGAATTAACATATTTACGGAGCGAAAACGGCCGTCCTTATATAAAAGAAATAAATCTTGATTTTTCTCTTTCACACAGTGGGCGTTTTGCAGCATGCGCAATAGGTCCAAAACCCGCGTATGCGGATCCTTCTCATCATATGACCTTCGGAATAGACATCGAAGACACTCTGCTTCATCGAAATAAGGACAGATTGCTTAATATAGCAAAACGTTTTTTTACCGAAAAAGAAAAAAAGGAACTTCTAAACTCCGATGAAGATATAGATTTACAATCCTTTCTTAAATTGTGGACAAAAAAAGAAGCTGCTGCCAAAGCCTCGGATATCCCGGGGGCAAGAATGATATCCGCAGAACTATCAAATTTCAGTTTTTATTCGATCAAGGAGTACGATTACATACTTACTCTCTGCACCGGCAGTTCCGGCAAATAATAAACAGGAGGACTATATGACAATTTATCTTGATAATATATGTAAAACATACAGTGGAATAGCTGTTTTAAAAGATTTTTCAATCGCTATTGAAGATGACCGCTGCTACGCATTCATAGGTCCCGAAGGCTGCGGAAAAACAACAGTACTTAAAATATTCAAAGGAGATATCAAGCCCGACTCAGGCAAAGTCAGCCGCATGGGCGACTATAAATATCCCACACTCCAAACCGCTTACGTAGCCCAGGAATGTGATCTTCGTCCCAGGAAAAATGCAATATGGCATGTAAAAAAAGCTGACCGCACCGTAAACAAAGCCTTTGCCATAGCCGAGCTTTCCCGTTTCTTTACCGAAGAAAAAATGCAGCAGCCCGTAAGCGAACTAACCGAATCCGAAATGAGACTCGTTCAGATAGTAAGAGCAATGGTACTCCATGCTGATTTCATCGTTTTAGACGAGCCCTTCAAAGGAATGAGTCCGCAGGAAAAAGAAACCGCCACTGCATATATACTTGAAAAAAGAGGCCGTCGCCCCCTCCTTATTGCATCAAGAGAAGACAACGGCCTTGATTTTGCCAGAAAAACTTATATGTAATTTTATGAAGCCGGCACTAATCACTCTTCATCCATAAGAGCAGACAAGATAGCAGGTATAACCTGTTTTTTTCTTGAAACAACACCCGGCAGAATAGCTATGCCTTCCTCGTTCATTTTACCGGGGAAGGCTTCTTCTATGAGTTCCTTTGCCCCGTTTCCGTAATAGAGTATCCTTGAACTTTGCTCAAAAATATTTGTAAGCAAAACGAATACCATATCGAGGTTACGGTCTCCTTTAACTGTTTCCATGTAGGCTATAAGCTCTTCCGCCTTCGCCTCAAGCTGTTTTTTGGATACGGCGGATATCTGTGAAACACCAAAATCTATCTCATCCTGATGGAAGGTCTTAAAATCCTGATAAAAAAGCTCTCCCACGGTTTTGCCGGCAAAATTACTTCCGGCCTCAAACATCTTCATAGCATGCTCTTCTATTTCCACTCCAGCTATTTCAGCCAGCCTGTTTGCCGCTTCCTCATCAGTTTTTGTACAAGTGGGTGAACGGAACATTAAGGTATCGGACAAAATAGCGGAAAGCATTAATCCGGCTATATCTTTAGGTATCTCAACATTATTTTCCTGATAGATTTCGTATATTATCGTACAGCAACAGCCCAGAGGCATATTTCTGAAAAATATAGGAGTCATTGTTTCCATTGATCCTATCTTATGATGATCTATTATCTCAAGAAGCTGTGCTTCTTCTATCCTGTCCACCGCCTGATTCTTCTCATTATGGTCAACAAGGATGATATTCTTTTTCTGGGGCGAGATAAGATGACGTCTTGAAAACATACCGACATATTTATTATCTTCATCCAAAATAGGAAAATCTCTGTGTCTTATCTTTGAGATCGCATCCTTAACCTCATCCACATAATCATTGATCGAAAACGAAACCACGTCATCTTTAGTCATAAAATGACTTATGGGAATAGACTGATACATAAGTCTTGCAGTTGTAAAGGTATCATACTCGGTAGTAATGATAACACAGTCTATTGCCTCAGCAGTACTCTTTACCTCGGGATCAACCTCGGTAACTCCGGTAAGGACCATACAGCTTGGGATCTCTTCCAAAACCAGAAGCTGCCTTTTTACAACATTACCGAGGATAACAAGATCATCCCCGTCAATTTCTTCCTGAACGGTCTCAGTATCTCCCACAGCAACAACGACCTTTCCTTTATTAAAAAAAGCATGTTCATTGCCGCATACAAGCTTACCGTTTAAAGTATCTACTATATTTTTGTACTGTGTCCTGCTCTGTGACAAAGTCGCATTATCATAGACGTCCATATATGAATATGCTATATCTCCGTTTACGATAACACCCTTTAGCATTCCGCTTGTGCTGACAACCGGAAGTGTTACCACACCTGTACTCTGCATAAGATCCCAGGCATTCTTAAGCGAAAGATGTCCGTCCACACCCGGTGTATGGCTGTAATCCATGTCACTAAGCTGAGTTCCAACATCCTTTACCGTCTCCGGTTCCTGTGCGCCAAAGCATCGCAAAACATAACGGGTCTCCTCATTGAGGCTACCCGCTTTTTTAGGAACATAATGTCCCTCATCTGTCTGATTTTTAAGATAAGAATATGCTATGGCAGAACAAACCGAGTCCGTATCCGGATTCTTATGTCCTATCACCCAAACTTCCTTCTTATTATCATTCATAAAATAAAACTCCTAAATAATATTAAGCACCGAAAGGAGCAAAACTATTGATAGACCAACATTCACAATGAGAAGAGAAGTCGTCCAGAAAATCCTGTTTCTGAGCGAACGATATCTTACCTCAAGCGAAAGATCTACCTCCTCTTTAAGATCAAGTTCTTTTAATGTATCCTGAATGTTTCTAAACACCTTAACATTTTCGGAATGGATCTTTTCCGAAAGTTCTTCCTTTACTGTCGTAAGTGTATCTGCATTCTCATCGACTTCCTCATCCTCTGAGGGAAGCAGTCCCTTTAATTCTTTGAAATTACTGTTTATAAGCTCGGTAAGTGTATTTTTAAGTTCTTCTATCTCATTTTGTTGTTCAATGATCTCTGTCTGCTGATCCTCGATCTCATTCTTTTGATCGGCAATCTCATCATTGGCACTTTCGAGCAGGTCACTCGTATTTTCAAGTTCCTCTGATTTCTTTTGTATCTCCTCCCGAAGAGATGTGATCTCATTCGAAAGCTTATCCATTTTGTCAAAAAGTTCAGGAGAAAGATCTGCTGCCTGCGAGGATGTATTCGAAGGTACATAAGCCGATTCGGTATTATCGCGTACACCGCCTACTCCGTTTCTGAAAGAAGCGTCTTCCACCACTTTAATGATGGCGTCACATCCGCGGCTGACCTTATCCTCAACTATTCTGCCTATAGAATCATAGTTTACATCAGCTGCCTTAACCGTAACCCTGTCACCCGTCGGATCTATACTTGTATAAACACCACCCGGGATATTATCCATCTTGGTCTCAAGCCTTCTGCCAAGTTCATTAAAATCCGACTTCATAGAACGAAGCATTCTGTCAACCTGTATCTCCACAGAGGCAACAAGACCATCGGCCTGGCGCTGTTTATCAGCAAGTTCTTCCTGTAAAAGTTCGATCTGAAGCTGCTTATCGGCAAGCTCATCCTCTTTATCTCTTACCATGGACTCCAATGAAGCCACTTTGCTCTGCTTTGCCGATATAAGTTTCTGCAACTGTCTTGCCTTATCTCTGAAAGCATCTATCTGAACCAAGAGCGAGTCTTCTCTGTAATCTTCGTTTAGGCTAAGGCGCCTCTCCGACTGATCTTCAGTTCTGAAAGCGCGATTGTCTGAATATTCCATTTTTTCTCCCAATATAAATCTTTATATTTCCGTGAAACATGTTTGGACAAAACTACCCTTGCATATTATATCGAAATATAGAGTATCATGCAACCTCATTTTGTCCCTGATCCATCATCATTTTTTACGTTTTCTTTCGATAACAAGCATCGTCATATCATCAAACGGAGGAGCTCCGTCAACGAAAGTATTTACCGTATCGACCATATTCTTTATTACCTTTTCGGGATCCGCATTCACATCGGTGTTAAGAGTTTCAAGTGTTCTGTCCATGCCAAACTGTACATCATCACTCCTTGTAGCCTCAGGTACACCGTCAGTATAAAGATATAAGCATCCGCCTTCTTCAAGTACAAATTCATACTCCGTATACTTCATGTTTTCCATACATCCCAAAGCAAGTCCGTGTTTATCTCTTATGATCTCATAATTGCCCTCAGCACCTTTTATTATCGGATACTCATGTCCCGCATTGCTTGCAATTATCTTACCGGTACTGATCTCCATGATACCGAGCCAAACCGTAACAAACATCATCTGGTAATTGTTTGCACATAATATGTTGTTAACCTTCTCAAGTATCTCATCGGGACTTCCGCCCGTCATAGTCTGATTGTTTATAAGAGTTTTTGCAATAACCATTACCAAAGATGCCGGAACACCTTTACCCGAAACATCTGCTATTACCAATCCCAGGTGATCCTCGTCAACAAGGAAGAAATCGTAAAAGTCTCCTCCGACTTCCTTAGCCGGTGTCATAGAAGCCCTTATATCAAAGCTGTCATACTCGGGGAACGGAGGAAATACACTCGGAAGCATGGATTTTTGGATATTGGCAGCTACATCAAGTTCTGTACTGATCCTTTGTTTTTCCGCTGTGATCTTTGTAATGTTTTCGATGTAATCATTGATTTGTGCCTCCATCGAAACCATTACCCTGCAAAGTGCCCCCACCTCGTCATTGGATTTAATGTTAACGTCTTTAAAAAATCCCTTGTTATGTACTTTATCTTCACATTCCGTATAAGCAATAGCCGCTTTTGTAAGTTTAACGATACGCCTTGAAATAAATATATTTGTTATGAAAGCCGCTACGAA
>JAILKW010000047.1 GCA_024693455.1 Lachnospiraceae bacterium | reverse complement strand
GAAGGAATGATATTACAGGTAACGGAGATAACACCTATACCTCCTATTGAAAGAAGGGGAACTACCAGTCCGTCTTCTCCCGAATACATCTCAAGCTTTCCGTCACACAGATACATTGTCTTGGAAGCCTGTGACATATTTCCCGTAGCTTCTTTCAGACCGACAATATTGGACTTGGTCTTAACAAGCTCAGCAACCGTCTCCGGCATAACATTTGTGCCTGTACGACTCGGAACATTATATACGATAATGGGAAGCTTCGTCTCATCAGCGATCTGGCTGTAATGAGCCACAAGTCCCTGTTGCGTTGCCTTATTATAATAAGGTGTTACGATAAGTGCTGCATCTGCACCGCATTCTTCTGCTTCTTTGGTAAGCTGAATAGCCGTTCTTGTGCAGTTTGAACCTGTTCCGGCAACTACGGGAATTCTGTGCTTTACAAAATCAACCGCAGCCTGAATAACTTCCTTGTGCTCCTCCATTGTAAGAGTCGCACTTTCTCCGGTGGTGCCTGCAATAATGATCGCATCTGTACCCCCTGAGATCTGATCCTCAATAAGCTCTCCGAGCTTATCAAAATTAACATCTCCGTTTGCCTTCATCGGAGTGACAATAGCCACACCTGCTCCACGAAAAATCGGCATTTGTATTCTCCTTTCACTTATGTACGAAATCAGACTACTCTGCAACTATATTCATTACAAGGTCTGCTTTTTCTCTGATCCCATCAGACAACTCTTTACCTGTCAAAATAACCGACGTAAGAGGGGACTTGGCAGAGAGAAGCTCCAAAATTTCATCCTCGGTAGCAATTCCTTCGCTGACAATACCAAGAACTTCATCCAGGACCAAAAGATCACATTCTCCGGTACAGAGCACTTTTTTGGCAAATGCAAGTCCGTTCATAATGTTCTTTTTCTCTTCATCCTGCTCCTCTTTGGAAAGTTCCGAAAAACTCTCCGGAGATCTTTCAAATCTAAAAGTCTTGACCTCCGGTTCCAGTCTTTGCAGATAATCTGTATCCAGTTCTCCCTTTAAAAAAGGTATTATGATAACGGAATCTCCTTTTCCGGCTCTCCTTACCGAGGTACCTAAAGCTGCGGATGTCTTTCCGATTCCTTTACCGTAATATATTTGTATTATACCATTTTCCATGACAAACTCCTACAAATATTACAAATAATCCGAAAAAGTATAGCATAGTGTGATTTTTTTTGCAAATACGCCGAATATGGCGATTTAGGCAAGTAAAAAATCCGACTTATTGCTCTATTCCTCTTTCTGTCCGCGCAAAAACATAAATACTCCTGCTCCCGTTATTATGATATAACCTGCAATGCTAAGCATATCCGGTAGTTCTCCCAAAAATATCATTCCAAGAACGGCCGCAAAAATTATCTGGCTGTAATCATACACGGATATCTCTCGCGCCGGTGCATGTGAATAGGCAGCCGTGATCGAAAACTGTCCTGCTGTTGCAGATAAACCGCACATCAAAAGGCAAAAAAGCTGATATCCGCTCAAATGAACATAAACCGGAAGCATAAACGGAATCGACGCCAGACACGAAAAGACCGAAAAGAAGAGAACAATGACCGGTCCTTTTACGCCGTTAAGACTTGCAAGCCTTAAGTTGGTATAAGCCAGTCCTGCCGCCGCTCCTCCTATAAGGCCCAACAAGGCACCAAAAGAATTAAGCCCCTGCATTCCAGGTTTTACTATAAAAAGCATTCCGCAAAATGCTGTGACAACACAGATAAGCTGGTAAGGTTTTATCTTTTCTTTTAAAAGGAAAAAAGAAAAGATTATAGCAAAAAACGGTGAAAGTTTATTCAGCATATTGGCATCGGCAATAACAAGATGATCCACCGCATAAAAATTACCGAAAACACCCACAGTACCTGCAATAGACCGGGCTAACAGATACTTAAGATTCGACCGGGCTCCTATTTCAAAAGGTATATGATTTTTTATCATAACTCCGGCAGCAAAAAATATAGCCACAAGATTCCTGAAAAAGCTTTTTTCAAATGTGGGTACATCTCCCGCCAGTTTTATAAAGAGCGACATACACGCAAAACTGAAACCGGCCATAAGAATATACATAATACCTTTAACTTTGCTTTTATTTTGATTCATTGAATTATCACCTGATTTCTGATAGCATAATACAAACCTTATTTTAAACGGAGACTATATGAAGCAAAAAACCATTTCTTATTTGGACTTTTCCGGCCTATACAAAGAAGAGTCCGAAAACATACTCAATCGATTCTCTTTATCCCCCTCGGACATAAAGCTTATAGACTTATGCTCAGTCCCTTCCACAAACTGCTATTGTGACAACCATGCAGCTTCTGTCATAAGGGAAAAGCTTAACTCCGAAAGTCCTTCGGGAATTCATTTTTTGGATTCCGGAAACTACCACTATGCCACAATTTTTTTCCTCGAAAAAATAGAATATGATTTTGCACTTTTTCTTATAGACAATCATCCCGACATTCAGCCGCCCGCCTTCGGAGATATACTTTCCTGCGGCGGATGGATATATGATGCCTTAAACCGGCTTCCGCATTTAAAAGAAGTATATATGGCAGGTGTTAACCCTGTACTTATCGAAGAAGTATCTCCTTTACCGGACACTATTAAAGTCATCTCCTCAGGATCCGATATTTCAACCTGCAAGACCTCATTACCTTTATATATCTCGGTAGACAAGGATGCTCTTTCCGAAAAATATGCAGCCAGTGACTGGGATCAGGGCACAATGGAGTTAAAACAACTCACCGGTCTTCTTTCATATCTTGACTCAGAGTCTGATGTCATAGGAATAGATATCTGCGGTGAAAAGAAGAATGATCCCACTGCCGAAGAAATCTTATTGAACAGGGCAACCAATACCACTATACTCTCAACACTTCTTGATATACACTGATCCCGTTTAACAAAGAAGGAGTCCATGATCGGACTCCTTCTTTTTATTGTTTATTGAAGTTAGCTCTTTTTCTCATAGTAGGATCAAGAATTCTCTTTCTTATCCTGAGAGTTTCCGGTGTCACCTCAAGAAGCTCATCGGTCTCTATAAAATCAAGCGCCTGTTCAAGAGAAAGAATCTTAGGCGGTGTAAGAGTAAGCGCTTCATCCGCTGATGAAGATCTTGTGTTTGTAAGATGCTTTTTCTTACATACGTTAAGCTCTATGTCCTCTGCTCTTGAGCAGGAACCTATTACCATTCCGCCGTAAACCCGCTCTCCGGGTCCAATGAAAAGAGTTCCCCTGTCCTGTGCGGAGAACAGACCGTATGTGACCGACTCGCCTGTTTCAAAAGCGATCAGTGAACCGAGTTTTCTGTATGCAATATCTCCCTTATAAGGCTCATATCCGTCGAAGATCGTATTAATGATCCCGTTACCCTTAGTATCCGTCATGAATTCACCACGGTAACCTATAAGTCCTCTTGAAGGAATCTTAAACTCTATTCTTGTAAATCCACCTGTAATGGGAGTCATATTCTGAAGATCTCCCTTTCGCTGGGAAAGCTTCTCTATAACCGCTCCGGTAAATTCATCGGGAACATCAACGTAAGCGATCTCCATGGGCTCGTTCTTTTTACCGTTTATATCTTTATAAAGAACTTCCGCTTTACTTACAGCAAACTCATAGCCTTCTCTTCGCATATTCTCAATAAGCACGGAAAGGTGAAGTTCTCCTCTTCCGGATACCTTCATGCAATCCGGTGAATCCGTATCCTCAACACGAAGTGAAACATCAGTGTTAAGCTCTTTCATCAGCCTTTCCCTTATGTGACGTGAGGTAACGTATTTTCCCTCCTGTCCGGCAAAAGGGCTGTCGTTAACCATGAAATTCATGGAAATGGTAGGCTCCGATATTTTCTGGAAAGGTATGGCTTCAGGAGCCTCCGGGCCACAGATCGTATCTCCGATATGAATGTCGCTTATTCCCGATATGGCTACGATCGATCCGATAGAAGCCTCGTTTACGTCAACCTTTGAAAGACCGTCAAACTCATAAAGCTTTGTGATCCTTACCTTATTTTGCTTATCGGGATCGTGATGATTGACTACGACAGCTTCCTGATTCAGCTTTAATACACCGTTATCTACCTTACCTATACCGATACGACCTACATATTCATTGTAGTCGATAGTGGAGATAAGAACCTGTGTATTGGCATCGGGATCTCCTGTCGGTGCAGGAATATAATCAAGAATGGCTTCGAATAGAGGACTCATATCCTTATGCTCATCATTTAGATCCTTCATTGCATAGCCTTCTTTGGCTGACGCAAAAACAAAGGGTGCATCCAACTGCTCATCTGATGCATCAAGGTCCATGAAAAGCTCCAATACTTCATCGATAACCTCTTCGGGCCTTGCCTCCGGTCTGTCGATCTTATTAATACAAACAATTACCGGAAGATCCAGATCAAGTGCCTTCATAAGTACGAATTTTGTCTGAGGCATTGCTCCTTCGAATGCATCCACAACAAGAACAACTCCGTCAACCATCTTAAGAACGCGCTCAACTTCTCCTCCGAAGTCAGCATGTCCGGGAGTGTCCACAATATTTATCTTGGTATCTTTATAAAATACGGCAGTGTTTTTTGAAAGGATGGTAATTCCGCGCTCACGCTCAATATCTCCTGAATCCATTACGCGCTCGGCAACATCCTGTCCCTCTCTGAAAACTCCGCTCTGTTTAAGGAGTTCATCCACGAGAGTCGTTTTACCGTGATCTACATGTGCTATGATCGCTATATTTCTGATATCTTCTCTGGTCTGCTTCACTTTTAACCTTCTTTCGATATTATGAAAACTTACAAACGTTGATTATACCTTAAAATATACATCTGTGTATATGTAAATATTTCATAGAAAATACGATCACTAAAGCTATCAATTGCATGGAAAAATAAAGAATGTTATAATTAAGAAAATTAATGTTCATGCACAATATAAAGGAGGGAAATTATGTATCCTGTTATTTCAATAAGCCGCCAGTTTGGCAGTGGCGGACACAGTATAGGGGAAAAAGTTGCCAAACAGCTTAACATACCCTTTTGGGACGGAGAAATAGTTACACACGCGGCAGAGGAATGCGGATACGCCAAGGAACTCATTGAGGAACAGGGTGAATCTACATCTTCAGCAAGTAAATGGTTCGATATTTCTACAGCCAGTGCAATGTATTTCCAAAGTCCTCAGGATGAAATTTTTCTCGCTCAGAGAAAAGTCATTCTGGATGCTGCCAAAAAAGGTCCCTGTGTAATAGTCGGACGCTGCTCCGATTATGTACTTCGCAATGCCGAAGTTCGTTGCCTTAATGTTCTTATCCATGCGGATATGGAGCATCGCATAGCCAGAGTTCTTGAAAGATACGGTGATATTACCAATATAGATGTTAAAAAACGTATTCAGAAAAAAGATAAACAGCGTCGTACCTACTATCGCTATTATACCGACCAGCAATGGGGAGCATATTCCAACTACGATATAGCTCTTGATTCGGGAATGCTTGGCGAAGAGACCTGTGTACACCTGATTTGTGAGCTGGCCCAGAAAATGGATATCTGATCTGTTATGTAAAAAGGAGAGGTTCTTATCAAACCTCTCCTTTATTATATCTAAGATATATCCAATTAATTTATTTCTTTAGAATAAGCATCTCTTCAAGTTTATTTTGGGCATCCGATAGTCCTTCATCAATCGATTTTTCTCCATCAATGATGAGCTTCATCTCTTTTCCCAGGATAGTATAAAAATCCGTCCACTCTTCCATTATCGGTCTGTAAACACCGCTTTCAAGTGCCTTACACACAGCCTCATACTGTGGGAATTTCTTAAGAACCTCTTCATCTTTTAAACACGAATACCTGCACGGTACACCTCCGGATTCTATGGTTGACTTCTGAACATCCTTATCCATGAGATATTTAAGAAGCTTTATCGCAGCTTCCTTATGTGTGCTGTTTGCCGGGATTCCAAGCGTCCAGATTCCGTAAACATTGGCGTTGTAGCTTTTAGAATTTTTATCTACTTTACCGGAAAGGGCACAATAGTCTGCAGACGACCTTTTATCGGGAGTATACCATCCCGGCCATCCAATCGCCATGGCAGCTGCCTGATTTGCTATCGCGACAACAAGCTCGTCTCTTTCTTCCGCCTTACCTGTCTCTATAAGTTCAAGATAAAACTCCATTGCCCTTTTAAATTCAGGTGTATCTACAGTAGGTCTGTAGGAATCATCCACCACCCATCCGCCAAAGGACAAAAGAAACGGAAGGAAATCAACAACGAGATTGTTTTCCGTATCTCCTCTGTACATAAATCCGTAATTTCGGTTTTTCTTCGCCTCTTTACAGATATTCATAACATCCTCTAAGGAATCAATATCGCCCGGTTCATATCCCGCGCCCTTCATCATGAGTTTGTTATACAAAAGAACAGTAACATTCCCTCCGTATGGGGTAAGATACAACTTATCCTTTTGATAACATACCGTTGTTGTAGCCGGTATAATATCATCATCAAGTGTATAACCCAATTCACTTAATTCAGACAGAACATTTCTGGCCGTATATTCCGCCATCCATGACCCGTCTACCATACAAAGATCATATTTCCCGGAAGCATTGGGAGCATCTTCATATACCTCGGAATGGAGTCCGTCCTCGGACAACTCCACAACCTCGCAATATACATTGTTATCAACCATAAACTTAGGAAGACATTCTTTTATAACATCACAGTATATTCCCTCACGAAGGGCTAATGTAATATATTCCGTATTTGCATCAGGTTCAAATTTTATCTCTTCCTTGCCGGAGCAGGCACAACTTCCGATAACCATACCCAAACAAAGAAGAACAGATATTAATTTTTTCCAGGCTTTGTTCATACTGTTTTCCTCTTAAAGTCAATTATTTGACTTGAATTGGTTTTTACCCGCTTTCTTTGATTCATAAAGAGCATCATCCGCTCTGTGGTAAGGAGCCTCAAGATCCCTGTCTTCCTCTCTTATTACCGTATACCCGATTGAGCAATGCAACCCGTCAATAGCATCAATTCTTACGGTATTAAGGTTTTTAAGAAGTCTTGTAAGGATTCTGTCTATCTCCTCCGTACCGGAAGTTCCTCTTATCAGACAAATGAATTCGTCTCCTCCCAATCTTCCCGCAAAACTTGTTTTATTATTGATTGCCCTGTCCGGATAAGACCATTTATCTCCCAAATCGATACCGAGTGTTTCCTCTATAACGGCTCCTGCTATCCTTATTGCCTGATCTCCCGTCTGATGACCGTACACATCGTTGATCTGTTTAAATTTATCAAGATCCATCATACAAAGTACAGCAAACTCTTTACCTTTTGCAATATCCGGTACAGCCATATTTGCCATTTCACCAAATGTCGCACGGTTTACCAGATCCGTCAGGGTATCGAAATGAGACTTAATGGCAAGTTCCTGAGAAATCTTTTCATTTGTGATCATTGTAATATACTGTTTTAATCTCGCACTTTGGAACATATAATGCAGGATCAAAGCAAGTATTGTAAATATCAGAGTATTGTATGCATCCTGATATGCAATAGCATAGGCCTTCATCATAAAAGAGCCTGCTACAAATATCATGCCAAAACCAACTGTGAAAATTGACAACTTGACCATACTTACAATATAGGACAAAGCGATCAACACTATATAAACCTGGTAAGTAACCGCTACCATATATGGTTGACTTACAGAAAACAGGAAACTAAAGACTATCATCATAAATGATTGAAAATATATCATTCCCCGTATATGCTTTTTTGTAAATTCAGCTTTTGCAAACAATAAAAAACCAAAAATCCCTGCCGGCACAATGCTTATCGCATAGAGAGGGATATTAGACGAGTTCATACCAAATAAGCTGAAATAAGAAAACATTATATGGAAAATATTTATGAATAAAAACCATGTATTGATTACAGTCAAATGATGTCTGTTGGTTTCACGTATCAGATCAATACAGGTATTATATGTTTCATTATCATACCCGTAATGATTAAACTTCTCCAAGTTCATTTAATTTCCCTCTCAGTTTGCACCCCATTTTTTCACTTCATCCCTTAACCAATTCGCCCATTCATCTATGCCCTCTCCCGTCTTTGCGCAGATAGGTATTATTTTGGCGTTTGGATTTCTCATCGCGATATATTCCTTGCATTTTTCCATATCAAAGTCAAAATAAGGCATAACATCTGTCTTATTAATAAGGACAACATCGCATATCGAAAACATAAGTGGATATTTAAGAGGTTTGTCATCCCCTTCCGGAACAGAAAGGATCATGGCATTTTTACTTGCCCCTGTATCGAATTCCGCAGGACATACCAGATTACCTACATTTTCAAGGATCGCAAGCTCTACATCATTATCAACAAGCTCATCAAGTCCCTGTCTTGTCATTCCCGCGTCAAGATGACACATTCCCCCTGTATGGAGTTGGATCGATTTCACACCGGTCTGTTTAATCTTTTTTGCATCAACATCCGAATCTATGTCCGCTTCCATAACTCCTATTCTGATCTCATCCTTAAGCTTTTCTATAGTACGTGTAAGTGTCGTGGTCTTACCCGCGCCGGGAGACGACATTAAGTTTAAAAGAAATACACCCTTATCCTTAAGTTCTCCTCTAAGCTTTTTAGCTTCTTCATCATTACTTGCATAAACACTTTGTTTTATTTCAATAATACGTACTTCGTCCATCTTGTCTCCTCTAACTTCCTTACTAACCCTGAAGTCCTCTTGTCTGTCTGTCCATGTCCTCAACCACTATGTCATATATTTCTCCGTGTGTCCTCACATACGCAAGAACAAGCCATGGTTCATTTGTATGATAATGGAGCTTTATTATCTCATCTCCCGGAACACAAAGAAGCTCATCTCCTTTGAAATTCTCTACAATATAATCCTGAATCTCATCAGCCAGATCTTCAACATCATCTTCATCCATTCCCGTAAGATCCAAAAGAAGCTGAGTGTCATATCTGAATTCTATAGATTGCTCTGTCATTTTATCCCCTTTCCAATCATCCGGTTTCCTTCAAAGGATCACCGTAAAAATTTATTTCCCCCACCTGCACTGAATGAATAGGTGGGGGATTCACTGACTCCGTTAAACTTACATAAGTGGAGCAAAGATTCTTAATATGAGCTGTCCCAATCTAAGGAACGCTCCTCTTCCCGACGTATAATACTCGGTCACATCCTTGCTCTGTTTCATTACATCAATAAAGTCTTCCTTCGTTTTCATGACTGCATCGCAGTCCGCATAAAGACAGCCGTTTTCGAAATGATGATAAAGGCTTCGATAATCCATGTTGATCGTACCGCAGGTAGCCACAATATCATCCGAAACGCACATCTTGCAGTGACAAAATCCGGGAGTAAATTCATAAATCTTAACTCCGTTTCTTGCAAGAGAATTATAATATGACCTTGTAACACTGTAGACTATCTTTTTGTCGGGAATACCCGGAGTAATAACCCTGACATCCACTCCCTTTTTAGCTGCAAGTGAAAGCGCATGTATCATCTCATCCGTAATGATAAGGTAAGGCGTAATAAACCATGCATAATCCTTTGCACTTTCCGCAACAGACATATAAACATCTTCTCCTACATGGATATCATCCATGGGACTGTCTGCATAAGGAACAATAAATCCGTTTTCTTTAGATTTATAATCATATTTAGGAAGATACTGTTTATAGTCAGTATCATTTACATCCTTGTCGTTTACGGCATTCCACATCTCAAGGAATGTAATCGTAAGACTCTCCACGGCGTCTCCTTCAAGTCTTATGCCTGTGTCCTTCCAAAAACCGAAGGGCTCTCCTATATGAAAGTATTCGTTGGCAAGATTATATCCACCGGTAAATCCAACCTTACCGTCAATTACAGTGATCTTTCTATGGTCTCTGTTATTTAAAAACAGATTAACACCGGGAGCAAAGGGATTAAATACCTTTGCTTTAATTCCTTTATCTTCAAGACGTTTAACAAAATCCGTATTAACGAATCCGATACTTCCCATATCATCATAAAATACACGAACATCAACGCCTGCCGCTGCCTTCTCGGCTAAAATATCCTGAATACCATGCCAGCTCTCGGCATCCTGTATTGCATGATATTCCATAAAAATAAACTTTTCGGCTTTTTTAAGCTCAGCCTTCTGGGCTTCGAGTCCGTCTGCCGCATCCGAATAATATTCGATATCAGTATTCTGATAAGTGGGATATCCTGCATTAGTTTTGAGATACCTTGCAATATTATAAATATAAGGGAACTTATCCTTTAATGCCTTTTCCGTTGTCTCATTTGAATGTAAAAGAGGAAGCAGTTTTTCATCTATATCCTCATAACGCTTTCTCATCTTTTTTGTTTGCTTATTATGTCCCACAAGTAAATAGAAAACAAGACCTGCTACCGGGAAAACAAGAATAACATATATCCACGGCATCTTCAGGGATGATGAAGTATTTTGCCCGAAAATACTGAAAACCGCAGCTGCATCCGCGATAAATACGACCAACGCGACAAGAGTAGACTCAAAATTTAAAATTGAAATTAACAGTATAAGCAGAAAAACTTGCACAAAGATAGCGAAAACCGCAAACATCATCCTTCCTACGCCGTTCTTGACAGCCGTCTGTCTCTCCATAGTTGTATTCTTATTCAAAACTCACTCTCCTCTCTTTCATTGCACAATATTTATCTGCTAATGTAACAAGAATTGCCTCCTTGGATCCCGGTATCCAAAACGGGGTCAAAGGCCACATATGGCTTTTAATGATATTTATTTCTTTATCTGTCAGATCATAGTCAGTCAAAGCATTTTGTAAAGCTACTAAGGGATGATTAACACCATGTTGAAAATCACTGGTATATTTTACAAAAAAATACGGAGCTTTTCTATGATGTTTACGATTCTTTTTATGAATGCTTTCATTAATGTCATACTGATAATAATCATGCAAAATTGCACCTCTTACCAGCTCTTTTTCACTTATATTCCATCTAAACTTTTCAGCCAGCATAAAACTGATCTTCGCTACATGAATACTGTGCTGCAGCGTATTACTGTTAACATGCTGAGAAAAATTTTTCATGTTTTTAATTTTAGGATCCGATAACATCAATATCAATGCTTCATTAAAAACTTGAAAATCATTAACCATAAATCACCCCTTTCACACCGAACCTATATATTTATATTATTGCATTTTCGCATATTAAACAACATAATAAATAAGAAAGAAAATAGAAAAATATAGAAAAAAGGAACCACTTTCGTGATTCCTTAAAACTCCCCCTGTTTCGGCATGAGCACTTAGACGGTGCAAAAAAAGGAACCACTTGCGTGATTCCTAAAATTAGCTCCCCCTGTTGGACTTGAACCAACGACACTGCGGTTAACAGCCGCATGCTCTACCGACTGAGCTAAGGAGGATTATTCAATTTTGAGCCAACCCCTAACTGGGGAACTCGCCGCCATAGCTCTACCGACTGAGCTAAGGAGGATTATCATATTAGATTATAATACAAGCATACTTTAAAATCAACAGTACACTCAAAACTTCATACAGACTATGTGAAACCTTTGGTATTTCGCTTTTCCCTATTGGATAAAGTCTTCGATCGATTAGTGACAGTCAGCTGAATACGTTACCGTACTTACACCTCTGCCCTATCTACCTTGTACTCTTCAAGGGATCTTATGTCATATAGACGGGATATCTCATCTTGAGGTTGGCTTCACGCTTAGATGCCTTCAGCGTTTATCCAGTCCAGACTTGGCTACCCTGCGATGGAGTTGGTCTCCAACAGGTCCACCAGTGGTCCGTCCGCCCCGGTCCTCTCGTACTAGGGGTAGCTCCTCTCAAATATCCTACGCCCGCGCCGGATAGGGACCGAACTGTCTCACGACGTTCTGAACCCAGCTCGCGTACCGCTTTAATGGGCGAACAGCCCAACCCTTGGGATTGCCATCGCTCAACGGATAAAAGCTACCCTGGGGATAACAGGCTGATCTCCCCCAAGAGTTCACATCGACGGGGAGGTTTGGCACCTCGATGTCGGCTCATCGCATCCTGGGGCTGGAGGAGGTCCCAAGGGTTGGGCTGTTCGCCCATTAAAGCGGTACGCGAGCTGGGTTCAGAACGTCGTGAGACAGTTCGGTCCCTATCTGTCGTGGGCGTAGGATATTTGAGAGGAGCTGTTCTTAGTACGAGAGGACCGGAATGGACGTACCAATTGTGTACCGGTTGTCATGCCAATGGCACGGCCGGGTAGCGAAGTACGGAAGGGATAAACGCTGAAAGCATCTAAGCGTGAAGCCCCCCTCAAGATAAGATATCCCATTACGCAAGTAAGTAAGGTATGACGTAGACTATGTCGTAGATAGGTCAAAGGTGTAAGTGCAGAGATGCATTAAGCTGATTGATACTAAAATACCGAGGGCTTAATCAAGAAGGATTATATGAAGCATTGTTCAGTTTTGAGTGTGCAAAGCACACGGAGAGAGATCCGGTGGCAATAGAGCAGGGGTCACACCCGTTCCCATCCCGAACACGGAAGTTAAGCCCTGCTTCGCCGAAGATACTTGGTGGGTAACTGCCCGGGAAAATAGGGCGCTGCCGGAACTCTTTTAATTATAGAACACGCGGAAAGCGTGTTTTTTTTGTTGTATAAAAACTTTTGTTAACAGTTTAGATACGTAAAATCTATATTCGGCAAAGAAACCTCCGACAACGGTTTAAGATATTTTGAGAGAGCTTTGGGGACGAGGAATGCTGGAGTTGATACGGGCTTTAGTTATTCAAAAGATATTTTGACAGATGAAGAAGCTAAAGGGTTGACAAAAGGCTATGATTACAGTAAATCGTTTGTAGAGCAGATTGACGATTACAAAAAAGGGAAAATACCAAAGTATGATACTTTGATTGTAAGCGGTACGCCTGATTTGTATTTGCAACTCGGATTTAACGCGGTGCCGTTTACAATAAATCAAACACATATTGACTATGCATTGAACGGAACAAAAGACAGCGACCATTATATTGGGGAAGATATGCTCAGACAACTTCCCGAAGCTCTCAAAGATCCTGTTGCAATAATC
>JAILKW010000024.1 GCA_024693455.1 Lachnospiraceae bacterium | reverse complement strand
TGAAAAAAGAAAACAGTCTGACTGACGAAAATGCAAAGAAAAAAGAGAGAAACAAGGCCGAAAAAGCATTTGATAAAGCTGTATTGCAATATAAAAAACTCAGGAAAGCCAAAGATGAGGTTCTTGATCTTGAAGAAAAATATGAAAATATACAGCAGTTTGACGAACTGACACAAGCTTATGTTGAATTATTTGATATGGCAGAAAACAAATCGAGTAAACTATTAAAAAAAGTTGGTCAAAGAAAGACTGCGGCAGCATGGATCGAGGAAGTACAGAATAAGATCAAAAAGAAAGAAGATATAACAATTGATGATATTGCGATCATTATTGCCGCAAGACAGCTCGGAGATGCTGTTGCGGGTAAAGCCGCTAATATAAAATCGCATTATATCAATGAGGGAGAGCTTAATGATAGGGTAAATCTGCTTAAGAACGATATTTATTTCAGGGAATTTGTTGCTGTTAAACAGGGTAATGAAAATCCGGATCCGGAAAATGATATCGATCTTATAGACTTGGAGAAAGGAAAATTTGTAATTGATCCCAGTCTGCTTACTGATGGTCATGGAGGAAGGCTGGAAAAAGAACTTGCATCATTTATTGCAGAAAACAAAACCTATGATATCTATAAAGAAATTGAAGCAGATGATCCCGAAGAGCTTAAAACAAAAGTTTCAAAATATGTAAAAAAGCTTCCTGAAAGCTCTTCTTATACAGTTTTGGACAAAGACTTGGACGGATCTGAGCTGGCGGAAGGGCATGCAGTTATAAAAGTAACCCATACAAAGGTTTTTTCTGAAGTTCTGTATAGTCGTTATCATGATTATAAGCTGAAAGAAAGCAAAAAGATCAGCTATGAAGAAGCTGTGAAGGACCTTTTACATGATTATAAAGGTAAGAACGGTAAGGTTCAGATCAAGTCTTCAGATAAAGATGCAGCCATGAGAGCAGCCGGGATACTTGCGGCTTACAGCTTAAAGGGTGATAAAAACTCGTTTTCTGTCGATAAGTTTGAAAAGACGAGTAAGAAAATAATGGAAGCTCCGGATTTTAAATATATGAGAAGACATAAACCGGAAACTCTTAATCTTCTGACGACAGGAAAGGTCGATCAGTATCTGTCAGAGACCAGGAAAATCATGGGAATGACAATCGCCCAGATGGGAGAAGCTGCTGACAAGGCCACCAATCTTAAGGTACAGGAATTGATGGAGGCAAATATAAATATTCAAAAAGAACGTGTAAAAATAGCAAGCGGTATAGTAGGATCAATTAAGATAGGAAATCATTACGGAACAGAAAGTGAGAGAAAAAATTCGGCATTATACCATTCTCATGTGTCCGATGCAAGGAAAGAATTCAAATTTTTAAATGGCTTATCGGGTGATGAAACTGAAGCCATCTATGTAGTTACGCAAAAAATAGGATTTTTTGAAAATAATTTCAAAGAAAAAAACAATGTGCGTAAAGATGATCTGCTTAAACTGGACAGGAAAAAGTTATCTGATGTTTTAAGTCTTTTAGAAGATTTTATCACCGCCAGAATGCAGCTGGACGATAAATTTGATGCCACAAAATATATGGAAGTTACCGATCGTATCAGGGAAAATGCAAATAGCTTACTGAACCCGCCGGAATTTAAAGACAAGGAAGGAAAAAGTGCCGGGGAACAGCTGAACGAATATAAGATAGCGTTAGGCGAAGATATTTTGAAGGCCACAGAAGAATTTACCAATCTGGCAATGCAGGAAAAGAAGAAAGATGTCAATAACAGTCTTTTTGGAATAGAAACTGTTATTGATGGATATTCAATATATGACAATATAAATGATACAACCAGGGTTAAGAAATATGTCAAGGCAGAAAAAAAAGATATAGAAGAAATTGACAAGGCTTTTACATTACACATTAAAGCACTTGAAGAAGCAAAGAAGAATAATGTAAAAGATGCTTCAAAGTATCTTGAGGCGGCAAAAGAAGTACAGCGTCTTAAGAAGGAATACTCTGAGCCGCCTGTATTCAGGGACAAAAAGAAGACTGCTAAAAAGCAGCTTGAAGAATATCAGCAGAAAAAGGGTTTGCAATATATTAAAGCGGCCAAGAAATACATGGATAAATACGATGCTGATATGAAAAAGAAAACTGAAGAATATATTCAGAAGGCTGTTAAAAAATTGCCGTCACATATCAAGCCGACGACAATGAAATATGAAATCAATACTGCACGCAAGATTGTTAATGGCAAAGCAATAGATAACAAACTTGGTGATTATGCGGCAAAAAGAGGTCCTAAGTTCAATAAAATGGTCGAGGCCGGAGATGAGTATGTGCTGGATGATGGTTCGCCGGTCAAAACCATGAAACTGATTGATGCCATACTTGATTATCAGAAAGGCAAGGAAAAGGTCACAAGCGGTGAACAGGCGGAGAGATTTATCGATTCCATGCGCCTGCTGGCTGAAGTTACAATGGGAACTCCTCATGAAAAAATCTTTACGGACCAGCTTAACCGCGTCAATAAATTAAGAGGCGCCAAGCCGGGAAGCAAGAACTATATCGATAAAAAAGAAATATTTGTGGAATTTAAAGATACTGCGGTTTTAAGAAAGGATGATTCGGTAATTAAACCCGAGGACCTGAAGCCTGAGGGATCAAAGAAAACAAAACCCATGAATAAAGGTAAGGTATAATAAGAACGATGCCGCTCAACCAGAAAGATTTAAGAGCTTAAAAAAATGATACCTTTTCCGGAAACGGTAAAAAAGCCGCGACCGGAAAAGGTATTTTTTTGTATGGAAACCAATAAAACTTGACATAAGGAGTATTGATATTATATTATGGTTATTACATTAAAATCATGATATTCCGGGAATGAACAATGTATATTTTTGGTGACAAAAAATTCAGCCTCGATTTTCTTGAACTTCTGGAAAGAGAGAACATAGACTACAAAAAATTTTTATATATTTGGTGCATATTTGATGCACTTAGGGTGTTATAATGTGAAAAACCCCGGAAATATCGGGAGTCCCGAAGGACAGGAGGGAAGACTATGCCTGAAAAAAACCGTATACAGAAGAGAATAGCTGAGTATAAGAAGTTCGCCGGAAAATTCCGGAAGGTTTCCGCAAACGATACTTTAGCAAAAGAAAAGAAGAAGGTCAACACTTCCTTTGCGGCGCTTGCTGCCCTGATGGAACTTCTTGACAATGAAAGTAAGGCAAATCCTGCAAAAAAGCTGAGCCCTGATATGCTTACGCAGCTTGATAAGCTTTACGGGGAAAGCCTGAAATCTGTTTCCGGGCTGCTTAAAACGGCAGGAGAAAACTATGGGACCCTTATCAGAAAGAAAAACCCGTCGCCGGCTGATAATGAAGAAATTATAAGCCTGAGGCAGACCGTTAATCAGTACGATTATATAAAAAGAAAGCTCAGCAAGGATGCAAGGACCGTTGCTGCCGCAAAAAAGAACAAAAAAGCCCTCAGCATGAAGGCTCTTTA
>JAILKW010000014.1 GCA_024693455.1 Lachnospiraceae bacterium | reverse complement strand
TGTCAAAAACCAACTTTAGCCAAAAGTGTTCTTGGATCCTTTGAGTTTGCTTCGATCACCTTAAGATCCTGTTTATCCATCTTTCTTCTTATGTATTTATTTCGCCCGAGAGGAAGAAAAATACATTTTCGTGCCAACTGTCTTAATGTTTCAAGCATGGACAGATAAACTTCCGGAGCACTCTTATATTTCATAAGACACAGATTAACGGCATTTGAATAAAGTGACGCCATACCGTATTCCGCGGCCTCTCTTATCCTGGTATATCCCTTAAGAGGCGATAACCTTTCATATATTGCAACCATAGCATTGCAGCAGGCCATGATATATTTTGCCGGGTCCATTTCCTTGGACTGTGACGAAGCTCTGTCCCTATAGATGTACAAAACCTCCTCTGTTCCCGCTACTTTGGCCGCCTTCGCTATCATTAGCATCATAAGATCCATATCTTCAAGGATATAGTCTTCCCTGTATACTATACCGTTATCCAAAAGAAAATCTTTTCGATAGAGCTTCGTAACAGCATAGCCCCCGGCTGCAATAAGATCCGACCTTTTTGAATCGTTTAGTTCCCCGCATAATTCTTTCGAGAAATGAAGGCTTGCACTATCATCGCTTTCTTTGTAAAAAGCACAATCGGCAATGTCGGCTTCGTTTTCCGTGATAAGAGTATAGAGTTTTTCATACATGGCAGGATCCACTCTGTCATCGGAATCCACAAAACCGATATACTCTCCACCGGCATGGGAAAGCCCCAAATTTCTTGCCGCTCCCGGCCCTTTATTTTTTTCCTGTTTTAAAATGATAACCTTTTCGGGAAACTGTTCCTTCGCCGCTTCCATTACAACGCAGCTGTTATCTGTTGATGCATCATCCACAAGAATAACTTCAATATTTTCGTAAGTTTGATTGAGCAGATTGCCCAAACATTCTGCCAAAGTATTTTCGGAATTGAATACCGGCACTATTACTGATATAATAGGATTCAATAAATTTTTCATAAAAAAATTATAGGCTTATACGCGTAAAATTTCAACAAAATCTAGCGTATTTTCAGCACATTTACCCCTATTTTGTAGGTGACAAATCCCCCTATTCGTGATATTATGTATATGTAATACTAGAATTAGTATGTTCTCATGGTTTTTTATACCCTTTGTCGGTGCAAAAGGAAAGGATTCCGCCGATATAATTCAAGGAAGAAAGGAGGGGTATTATATGCCGGTTATCAATAATGCAGGTGTCTATGATTATTATCTGTCGACCTACGGACAGACATCCGGAAGAGATCGCTACGACTCGCATAAGCGTGGCGAACTTAAGGAAGTCTATAATCGCATGGTCAAAACCAATAAAGAATCCCCTCTTTATAAAATAAAATTCGATAATGATGTTACGGAATTTGCCATCGATCTTAAGGAAAGTGCGCGCAAAATGCAAAACGTTGTTGCGTCTCTTTCCACTACAGACAAAGGCATCGAGTCGGTATTTAATAAGCGTATTGCGGTTTCTTCCAATCCCGATGCCGTAGATGTTGAATACATCGGATCGGAAGACAGCGATGATGCTTCTTCTTCCTTTACTTTGGGTGTGGAGTCACTTGCTTCTCCCCAGATAAATGAGGGCAGATATCTATCCGCCATGGGTAAGGATTTCCAGGAAGGTTCTTACAGTTTTGACCTCTCCACTACGGCGCATTCATATGAGTTTCAATATAATGTTTCATCAAGGGATACCAACCGTGATGTTCAGTCAAAGATATCAAGACTTATAAATACCTCCGATATCGGACTTCGTGCACAGGTTGTGGACAGAGGAGACACGTCCTCACTTCGCATTACTTCAAGGCAGACCGGTCTTGCGGAAAACGAAGATTATCTTTTCAAGATCTCTTCCGGCGAATCATGGAACGAGCTTCAGACTCTTGGAATAGACAAGGTTACTTCACCTGCTGCCAGCTCAAAATTTACGCTTAACGGACAGGAGCACCACTCACTTTCCAATACATTTACAATAAATAAAGCATTTGAGCTCACACTTAAGGATGTTACACCCGAAGGCCAGCCGGCCCGTATAGGATTTAAAGCCAATACCGAAGCGATTGCCGACAGTGTTGATGAACTGCTCTCCTCCTTTAACGGATTTATAGCCGTAGGCGAAAAATACTCCAGTTCAAAGGGCAACAATCAATTGCTTAACGAAGTAAAGGGTATCAGCAGAGCTTTTGCGCAAGAGCTTTCTTCCGTAGGTATTGCTCCAAACGAAGACGGGACCTTAAGTCTTGACCGCGAGAAAATAGCAGCCGCAGTCACAGGCGACGATCGTGACAAAGCATTTGTTTCTCTTAACAAATTCAAAGAAGCAATGTCACGCGAGGCTAATAAAACTTCTGTCAATCCGCTTAACTATGTGGACAAGGTTACGGTAGAATACAAAAATCCGGGCAAGAACTTTACAGCTCCATATGCACAGAGCGTATACTCGGGACTCCTTGTAGATCAGTCATTATAAAAAGGCTTATCACATTCAAAATGTAATAAGCCTTTTTTTATTGCAATTTTCCGACAAAATGAAAATATTCAAGTTGGTTCGAAAAGAAAGGATATCCATGGGCTGAATTTTCCCGGATCATCTGCATAAATCCCGGTCCAAACCTCTTCTTAAGAACCTCGGTGTAGACCGCCGGAGCAGCTATGGTTGTTGTCTCAAAAGGAAGCCTTATGACATGCTTATACCATTCTTTATTACGAAGAAGCGGCTCATCAAGATAAGCCATATGGGCATAATAATCAATATAGGTTGACTCCCCTTCTCCCGAGATCGTTGCAAGCGCATCTGTAACCCTGCACAGGGCGTTTCTTAAAGGGAGACTCTCATCTACAGAAATAGCTTCTCCGAAAAACTGTTTCAGATATCCCTTAAGCTGATCTATATTTCCCGATAAAGCTATAAGTTCTTCGTCCGAAACATCTCCACCGTGTTCTGCTCTTGTTTCAATATCCACAAGAGTATGTACCAGCTGGTACGACATGGTATAGAGCAGTTTTTGAATACCGGCCTTTTCCTCATTATCCGATATATGATCCAAAGGATAGATATCAATATTTACTATAAAAGGGCAGCCGTAAAATTCCTTCATATGATCCGGATCCCATTTTAGTTTTTCACCATTGTAATTGGAAGCTACAGCATGAAAATTATAAAAGGTATCGGAAGTATATATACTCAGTATTTTATATGGCTCGGGCAGTTCTTTGCAGACATTTATAAACTTCATAAAGTCCGATCTCGGCATCGCAATATCTATATCATCATCCCAGGGTATAAAACCCCCGTGTCTTACAGCACCGAGCAAGGTCCCAAAATCCGCATAATATCTAAGACCGTATTTATCGAATATTTTTTCCAGTTCAAAGAGGACTTTCAGTTCTGCTGCCCAGGTGGTTTTCATTAACCCCGAAACAAAAAATCCGTCTCTTTCTTCATCCCTAAAATATTCCGGTGGGAAAAATAGTTCCTCTTTATTCATAAATCAATTTCCTGTATCATAACCGGTTTTCCCGTCTTTAAAAATAAGTTTGCCGCCAATAAATGATCCCCGAAATATGCTGCAGAGTAATCTGATGCCTTTTTCATATCTGTGGTGATCCCTCCGGGATAAAGCGACAAAAAGCGCTCCTTAAAAGCCAGATATTTTTCAAACAGTTCTTTATCATCATTTTCAAGAACAGCTTCCGCATACTCGTCGCACAGCCACAAAAGATCTACATCGCAGGAAATCCCTGCGAAAACATCAAGAACCCTGTTCATCTTATTAATAGCTTTATCTTTGTATTCGAGTATTGTGCTGACGGAAATATAATAAGAAATCACCTTCTTTTGCGAAACATCGGATACCGGGTTAAAG
>JAILKW010000283.1 GCA_024693455.1 Lachnospiraceae bacterium | reverse complement strand
TTGGCCTTAGGAACCGCATAGTGCACGATTATGGGAATGTTGATTTGAATATCGTATTTGAAACATTGAAATATGATATTCCGGATCTCTTGGAGCGGTTGAGCGATAGCAACGAACAGTAGATAACAATTGGTGAGAATTCTGTTATTCCTAACATAACCCCGTTTTTATGAGCATCTAAGACCACCTGGTAAAATTCCATATCTGAAAAGTTTATGGGGCCGCCTTCCTCAACCCAATAACCTGTGGGACCTTTTACCAGTTCTTCTACCTTATAAAGTCCTTTTGTCGTAATAACCTTAGAAAGCTTTCGTATTACACTGCTTTCTCTCATCGCCTCGACAAGGCCCTCTTCCATCTCATCTGGAACCAGGTATCCTCCGTCCTTGTCTTTTCCTACTTTTAATGAATCTGTGATCTCGGCTGTTTTCAGATATTCCTTATAATCATTTGAATACTGTTTAGCCTTACGGATCATCTCCTGCTGTAATTTTTCCCCGCTTATTTCCTTCTCCAGGGCATCCATTCTTTCCTTTACGGAAATGTTCATGTCATTTTTCATAATGGCCTCCTCATTAACTATTCTGCTTGCTTTTCCGCAGCAATCTTGTCTACAAGTTTCATAATCTTCCGCTTCAGATCCGGCTCCAGGTCATGTCGCATCTTCCTGCTAAGTGTCGAATCCGTTATACAAAGTGCCTCTGCGATCTGCCAGAGCTTAACCTTATGCAGCTTGGCATATGCCTTGATCTCATCATTCATGTAGCTATCTCCTTTCCCGATTTCATCAGCAATTTGTTTATTGACGCTTCATCCCTTCAACGGTAAAATAAACTTGTTGTTGATGTTGTCGTTATTATAAACATTGTTTATGATGTCATTATATCAACATATAGTTTATTGTCAATAGCTTATAAACAATATGTTGTGTTTTTGGATAAGTTTAAACTGGAGGTTTATATGAAGGAAAAAATGATGGATAATAAACAGATTGATCCGTACTTTGATCCCTTTCCCACTTCGTTAAGGAAGCTTATGGAAAAGAACCCCGCTACAGGTAAGCCAGTCACTCCCGGTGAGTTGGCAGAGGTGCTTGGAACCACGGCTCAAACGATAAGCTACTATATTAATGGCAAGCGTAAGCCGGTATTTGATAACATTGTCACCCTATGCAAGTTTTTTGATGTATCTGCGGATTTTCTTCTTTTTGGTATTGATACTAAGAATATAGATATGCATAAAGACACCGGCCTTTCAAACGAGGCCATCGAAATGCTCGTAAATGCTCATAACACGAACAACGAGTCTAATGATATTTATGAGATACTGAACAGCATCCTTTCAGACAGGGCTTTTTATGAATTCATAGAAGATGTGGATTTCCATGCTGCCAGACTCAAAGAACTACAAAGCCTAGACATCACAGAACTGGAAAAACGCTATCCCGGAGTAAACATGGTCGGTTACTCCAAATGGACACTAATGAAAGATATAGAATTCTTTGTATACTCTCAGCTAAATAAAAGAGGCTACCTCGAAGATCTCGAACTATAAAACGAATATACCTTCTTCTATTAGGCCGATTTATTGAAATCTCCTTTTGAGGTGATATATGATAATGTCCCGGGGGATGATGACAATCCATCTCAGAAAGGAGTCAAAAGAGATATAGGTATGAAACAACGGAATGACCCATGGGCCGCTTTGTATGAACTTATGGAAAAAGGAATCCCCAAAAATGAAAAAGAACGAATCGCTGCTTGGCTGCTTGGCAAAGGATATTCCTTATCTGATGCCAGAGAGCGCAGCAGCCTGACAGACGAGGAATTCCGGGCTCTTTTTGAAAGGCTCTCAAAATTTGAAAACGAGGTTATATGCAGTAGTACAGATGATAATTAATTAACAAATAGAACATATAGTTTTATGAATTTCAGGCAAATGTTATAGGAGGGATTGAAATGATCGAAAATAAAGCCCTTTTCTACAATGAACTAAAAAACAATTTAGATCAGGTAAGAGAACAACTGCTTGAAAATAGCATAGATCCTAACTGCTTAAAGGATGCCTGTCTGTCAGTCTGGGAACTCTTTTATCTGAGCCGGAAGAAAGGGACTCTCTCCCTTGAAGCAGTCCGTGAGAAAGAAAGTATCGGAAACCTGATCTGTGGAAAAGAACTTTCAAGTATGATTGATCTGTTGGTTAATGGCGCAGATCCGGAGGTAATTGAAGACATTTTCCTGAAAAGATATTACTCACGGAATTATTGCGGACTGGAAGGATTTCTTTATCTGTTTTATTTAGATTCTATTCTTTATAT
>JAILKW010000249.1 GCA_024693455.1 Lachnospiraceae bacterium | reverse complement strand
CAAAAGGCGATCATACTTTTCTTCATGACCCGGATGTATTACATAAACAAAACTGCGCTGCGTTCCCTTATGAAAAGTCAACATCCTAAGTGCAGCGCCGGGAGCTGCTTCTATCATCTGCTGCTTGGCCTCTGCCCATTTATCGTTGTTGCGTCTTCCCCTGCTTGTATAAAATACTACGTCCGCTCCACTGTCATAATAATCACGTACTTCTTTTTCATAGCAATATTTGGACTGATCCTTAACTGCCTTGGGAAAATCTTTGCGATAACCGTTATCGGGATCGAGGAACACAAGTGCCTTACCCGCGCAGGTCTCAAGTCCCTTTTTATGCCACTCATCCCTTATCCGCTCCCGATCTTGTTTAGTGTATTTTTGAGGAGCTTCCAATACGCGTGAATAAAATGCCGAGTCCGGTATCAGACCTGACGTTTCAAACAATGATACGTCTCTTTGCTTTTTAATGACAACATATTCTTTAAGATGCCGGTAAACTTCCGGATCATATTTCCAAAAATCATCTTTATCCAGATAATCAATATGCCTTCCGTCGTTACTTCCGTCATCTTCGGTAAGATACCAATTTACGGCAACAGAAACCTTATGCTGAGCCAAAAAGTGCAGCATACCGTATTTTCCATAATCACCTATATCTCCAAAATACTGATTTTTCATAATCTCCCTATCCAAATCTGCTTTTTAAGGTATTATAAACATAATACACATCATTTCGTCAATAATCGAAAAATCTCTAATATATATCCCATACCGGTAACTGTTTGAGCCCATCCGGGTTATACACGACTGTTGAACAAATCCGATTATTAGTTTAAAATGACTATAGTTGTTAATACGAAAGAAGGTATTTTTATGAATAATTACTTAAAACACTTTACTTCTACAATAATTATATCTATCCTTTTGGTTTTTTCAGCTTTTCCTGTCTTTGTTCTTGGGGCAAACAATAATGATTCTCCATCCAAAAACATTAAAGTAGGATGGTATAATGCCGATCATTTTCAGGAAGGTGAGGATGAATCTCAAATAAAAGACGGTTACTCCTATGAATATCTTCAAAGCATAGCCAATTATACAGGGTGGGATTATGAATATGTATATGGTAGCTGGGCAGATTTATACGATGCTTTTTTAAGAGGCGATATAGACCTTTTAGCCGGGCTTTCTTTTACGGAAGAAAGAGCTGACCTCATGAATTATCCCTCCTACGAGATGGGCTATGAATCATATTATATCTATAAAAAATCCGAAAACAACGAAATTTTGTCCAGCGATCTTTCCACTCTTTCAAACAAAAAGATAGGAACACTCAAAAATAATCTCATGACGGATTATTTCGAAAAATGGCTCAAAAAATCCAAAATCCCATGTAAAGAAATACTGTACGATGATTTTGCATCAAGAGATGCCGCCTTGGAAAACGGAGAAATTGATGCCTTTATCGCTGTTAATAATAATGTTGCAGCCGACTCGGGCTTTTCTCCCGTAGCCATGGTAGGTCAGTCATCATATTATCTTGCTGTCTCAAAAAACAGATCTGACCTGCTTGAGGAGCTAAACCAAACCTTATCAACTATCCGTGAAACTAATCCATACTATACGGAAAGTTTGCAGTTAAAGTATTTTAAGAATACTGCGGTAAATGCAGCTCTTACTCCCACAGAAAAACAATGGGTTGATAAACACGGCAAAATAAAGATCGGATATATAGAAGGATACATGCCTTTCTGCGGAAAAGACTCTTCCGGTAATGTAAGCGGCGTGATCACCGACATCTTTGACAGCTGGCAAAAGGAATTGGATCTCGGTAGTCAACTTAAGTTGGAATACGTTCCTTATTCTTTATATGATTCCATGCTTGACGGGTTAAAAGATGGGGACATAGATGTCGCATTTCCCATCCATGACAGTATCTGGCTGTCTGAAAAAGAAGGTATAGTTCAAACCAACGCCCTGCTGGAATCTTCGGTTTATCTCATACATCGGGGCGAGTATACACCTGATTCAACGAAGGTGATCGCACTTTCCGGACATAGTCCTTTTCAGACCAATTATGTCATAATGAATTATCCTGACAGTGAAATATATGAGGCTAAAAATGCAAAAGAATGCCTTGATGCCGTTAAAAGAGGAGATGCAACCTGTACATTTTTTAACAGCGGCAGAGCAGAGGAATTCCTGGGCAGCAGCAACTACGAAGATTTAAACCGTTTATCTTTGAATAAAAACGTAAATTACTGTCTTGGCGTTAAAAAAGGAAATAATGTAGTTTACTCGCTGATAGAACGTGGAGTCGGACTCATAGATAAGTCCACCATGACTAACGAAACCTATAAATATACCAATTTTCAAAAGTCATACGACCTGAAAGAATTCATACATGATCATTCAGCGATAGTTTTGGGAATAGCGATCCTTATCATAGCTCTTGTAGCATGTGCGGTAGTAGCGCTTGCAATTTCTCTCAGACGTACCAAAATACAAAACGTCAAAGAACAGGAAATGCTTGCCATCACAAGAAAACAAAAAGATGAACTTGAAAAGGCAAAAAATAATCTTCAGGATGCTGTCGAAAGGGCTGAAAAGGCCAACAAAGCAAAAACGTCCTTTCTCTTTAACATGTCTCACGACATCCGCACACCGATGAACGCCATATTGGGTTTTACCGATCTTGCACGTAAAAATATAAAGAACAGCGAAAAGGTAGATTACTATCTTAAAAAACTTCGTGATGCGGGAGACGTACTTTTATCCATTCTTAATAATGTTCTGGAAATGTCACGAATAGAAAGCGGTACTGTGGTACTTGATGAAGAGCCTTGTGATATTTTTGATTTTGATCAAAAACTGTTCACCCTTTTTGAAGAACAGATGGCTCAAAAAAACATAAATTTCGTACGAGCGATGGATGTAACAAATCGTTATATTTATGCTGATATAACAAGAACACGTGAGATCTTCTTAAATATCCTTTCAAACGCATATAAATATACCGATGAGGGCGGAGAAGTTTACATGGGGCTGAAACAACTTTCTGCATCCAAAGAAGGATATATACTTGTGGAGTCCACAATACGTGATACCGGACAAGGTATGAGCAAAGAGTTTTTACCCACGCTTTTTGATGAGTTTGCCCGTGAAAAAAATGCTCAAACCAATACCATCCAGGGTACCGGACTTGGAATGGCCATAGTAAAACGACTCATAGATCTCATGCACGGAACCATTGAAGTAGAAAGTGAGCTCGGTAAAGGTACAACCTTCGTTATCCGAATCCCGCATCGTCTGGCAGATGAAAAAGATGTTAAAAAATCCGAAAATACCCTTATCGATACGGACTTTAGCGGGAAACGCATACTTCTTGCCGAAGATATGGATATTAATGCGGAGATTGCAATTACAATTTTGCGTGAAGCAAAATTTGAAGTTGAAAGAGCAAGGGACGGACAGATCTGTGTTGATATGTTGCTTGAAAAACCCACCGGTTATTATGATGTGATCCTGATGGATGTTCAGATGCCGAATATGAACGGATATGAGGCCTCCCGGGCCATAAGACAGATCAGCGATCCGGGGAAAGCCTGTATTCCCATACTTGCCATGACTGCAAATGCCTTTGATGAGGACAAGAAAAATGCTCTTGATGCAGGTATGAA
>JAILKW010000016.1 GCA_024693455.1 Lachnospiraceae bacterium | reverse complement strand
AAAAAGACTGGTGATTGTTACAAGTGAAGAAGAAAGAACGATAGAAGAAGATGGATATGTAATAGAAGTAATTCCTGTACACAAGTTTCTTTTGTCATGAAACTCATAATTTTTAGGTATGAAAGGAAGATAAGAACAATGAATATTGATGTAAATCTGAACATTCATTATTATCGACTAAGACAAATCGAAGTTTGTAGGGCTCATTTATAAAGAGAAGAACTCGCCAACTTTCAGTTTGCAGAGATGCCGTTGCGGCGCTTGTGATCACGTCCTGTGTCATTCCTATCGGTATATTATTTGTGCTTATCGCGGTAATAAAGGCACTATTTTCTGCGCTTACGGGGATCATTCCGATATCCGGAGAAAACAGGTAAATCAAAAATGTACTGCTTATGATCGGTAGGGATGGCAACTTTCATGCTTTCACTCTCTGCTTAAGTATGAAAGATATGCTCCGGCCTCTTTGGGTCGGGGCGTATTTTTTATTATTCCGGCGTAGAGCGGCTCGGAAAAACCGTAGGATTTGAGAAGGGCAGAGTCTGTGATCTCGGCGCTTTCGGAGATGAAATCCTGCTCCTTAAACGCATCAAAGGCCTCCTTGTTGGCGATCACCACATCCAGCTTTTGGGTGTCGATGCTACCGAGTATCTTTATTTCCGATGCCTGGCTGAAGCTGTAGTATTCATTGGTGGCATCAGAGGTAAGATAGAGGTTACCAAGAAGTACCACTTCTTCGCGTGCCGATTCAGTGCCCCTGTCAGACAGATAACCGTCTGTCAGCACACCATCCTCCATTATGCTTCCGCCCACATTTACCAGAGCGACATAAAGTATGGGCTCGGTGCGGGTGGAAAAACGGAAGATGCCGTAACCTATGATATACAAAAGGATAAGCACCCCAAGGATGTGGAGCTTATAATAGTCGAAGATATAGGCAAGCTTTTGCTTTTTGTTCATTTCATGAAAGGTCATCTGTTTCCTCGCTGTTTGTGCTGACAGAAGTATCATTGGACGGATCCGCGGCGTCAAGCTGCTGAAGGATATTCTCCAGGAGCCATGAGCAAAGCAGTACACAAACGCCTTCTCCGAATAACAGGAAAGGAGTGAAAACAAATATGATCAGAAGCCCCATAGCGACATATATGCCGGCCATTATAGCAGTGGCGATGAGAAAACGCATTCCGATCATAAGTGAGTTTTTAAACATGGCCGGGATGGTGTTTTCGTAATTTGCCATAAGCGGGAATATGTACATCAAAATGATGGCAAATGCAGCCGCAGCAACCACAAAAACGGCAGTGAGCAAGGTCCAGAACGCATTTGAAAAACGCATATGGTAAAGCACATATCCGTCGGTGACCAGGACGCCGCCAAGCGCCATAAGGATCAGCCAGACAATGGTGGACTGCTTGAAATTGCTTTTAAACGCCCTGAAAAACTCTCCTGTAACACCTGTTCCCTGTTCCCTTACAATAAAACGGCAGGCGCGAAAAAGGGCTGTGGTTGACGCACCTGCGGTGATCACGGGGATCGAGCAGATGAACCAGAGCAGATTCAGATAAATGCCGAGACCGATCTTTCCTATTATGTTCATGACCGCGTTATCCGGGCTGAAAAATGATCGCATAGTACCTCCTTGTTTAATCTCCGGTGGACTCTCTTAAGTATAATGAAGTTTCGGTGTGCATAGTACGATAATTAAGTGCCGGATCCTGTATACGTGAAAGCAGCAGGTTCATGGCTGCATAGCCCATGATCTGGCTGTGGATGTGTATCGTCGAAAGCTCAGGATGGATGACCTTTGCGATGGGAGAGTCATCAAATCCCACCAGCATCAGATCCGACGGTACTTTTATGCCTTTTTCCCGCAGGGCCGGCAGCATCTGAAGGCAAACATAATCATTGGCAAAAAACAGTACCTCAGGAAGCTCTTTCATTGCAAAAATAGAATCTCTTAAAAATGGCTGGTACTCCGAATAGCCGTTTTCCTTTGCCGTTTCGGTAATAAAATATTTATCGTCGCATACAAGTCCGTGGAGGTCCAGTGCATTTTTAAGCGCCCTGTATCGTTCGAAAAAGGAGCGGCAGTGCATTATCTCGCCTACAAATCCAAATGTCTTTTTTCCTCTGCTTTTTAACGTTCTTACTGCTTTGTATATACAGTTTTCGTTATCCATAATAAGGATGTCTGCCGGAAGCGGATCCTCGGCGAAAACCACGGGTGAATCTACAAATAATATGGGAATGGAAAGTGAACAAAGCATACGGCAATAGTCGATATCGAACATTTCAACACAGATTATCCCGCTGATCTGGTTCAGATCCATGCTCGCCGGAAGGATGCGATCCTGTATTTCGGACGGAAGAGCACGATACATCGCAAATCCAAATCCTTCCGATACAGCCTGCTTTTGGATACGGTCAAGCATTGTGGATGCAAAATGTGAACCGTCGATCATTCCGCCGGTGAGAAAGGCGATATCTCCTTTTATAATATCAGGCTGCTGGGTAATATTGTTTTGCGGCAGTGTCATATAGGAAAACTGTTTGTAACCCAGCTCGGCTGCTTTTTTTAATATAGAATTGCGTGTTGCCTCAGAAATGACACCTGTATTATTGATTGCTTTTGAAACGGTATTTCGTGAGACACCCACAGCATCGGCTATGTCCTGGATGGTAACTCTTTCTGCCATTGTATTATCCTCTTTTCTGATAAAAAATTATATGAAGATCAGTTTTTGGTGTTACATTTGCAACATAATGAGATGCTGACATTTTACATATATATAAATGCAAAACAGGTGTGGTTGTTGTAGAATGTAAACATAACAATTCGCCTGTTTTAATTATATGGGAGAAGCTGCAATGTGTCAAATGTAAAATTGAAAATGTAACAATTTTAATGAACTAACGTCGGGTTGCACAAAAACAGGGTGTTAAATTTATAAAAAATAACAGAATTGAATATCAGACAGGTGCAAATGCACAAATTAGTATTGACAAATGCACCCGTGGCGGTATAATGCAAATGTAAACACAAAACAGAGCTGCCAAACTGGCGGCGGGAAGGAAAGGAACGTATATGGGGACACAAAATACTAAAGCCCAGAATCCTCCGAAGAACCGGGGAGGGACAGCGGCAGGAGCACTGAACTATGTTAAACACCATTGGCAGCTATATGTAATATTTTTACTGCCGGCATTGCTTCTTACCATAATCTTCAAATACATACCGATGGGCGGTATCATGATAGCATTTGAAGATTACAATCCTATCGGGGGCATCCTTCAAAGCCGTTGGGTAGGAATGAAGCATTTCCAGAGGTTCTTATCCTCGCCGGACTTCATGACATACCTGGTAAATACATTAAAGCTGAGTATATACGGACTCCTTTGGGGATTCCCGGTACCTATACTTCTGGCATTCCTGCTTAACAGGATCCAGAGCGCAAGGATAAAGAAGAGTATCCAGACAGTACTTTACCTGCCGAACTTCATCTCGGTCATCGTACTCTGCGGTCTGGTACGTATCCTTCTTTCGGTAACAGGTCCTCTTAACCTGATGATGGGAACACAGATAAACTTCATGACAATGCCTGAGGCATTCAGAAGTATCTACATCATATCGGGTATCTGGCAGGGCGCAGGCTGGGCTTCCATTATGTATACCGCAGCACTTTCGGGTGCCAGCCAGGAGCTCAGGGAGGCAGCCATCATGGATGGAGCCAATATCTTCCAGCAGATCAAGGCTGTAGAGTGGCCCGCCATCAAAGACATGGTAGTTATTCAGTTCATCCTTCAGGCAGGAAACGTAATGAGTATCGGATTCGAGAAAGCATACGCACTGCAGACTGATATGAACATCGGAACATCCGAGATCATTGCGACTTACGTTTATAAGAAAGGTCTTTTGGACGGTGACTACAGCTTTTCCACTGCAGTGGGACTTTTCAATACGGTTATAAACGTAATCCTTCTTGTGGCGGTAAATAAATTCGCTGAAAAGATGAATGACGGAAAGGGATTGTAGGGTGAGCATTATGAAAAAGAAAAAGTTCAGACAGTACGGAGCGGCAGACAAAGCACTCCTTCTCACAGGTTACATCTTTTTGGGACTCTTCGTTGTAGCGATCGTACTGCCCATGATCTATATCGTTATCGCATCTTTCATGGATCCGATCACGTTACAGAACAGCGGTATTTCCTTCGACTTCAGTAAGTGGACGACGACGGCTTACGAGAGGGTTCTTTCCAACAATCAGATCTGGACGGGCTTTGCAAATGCCATGATCTATTCGGTGGTATTTACGGCAGTGTCGGTTTTCATCACTTTGCTGGCGGCCTACCCCATGTCCAGAAAGGATTTTGTGGGACGCGGTTTTTTTAACATTATCTTTGTTATAACAATGTTTTTCGGCGGTGGACTGATCCCTACATACCTGTTGATCAGCGGTATGGGACTTTTGGACAGTATGTGGGCTGTAATACTTCCGGGTGCATTCTCGGTATGGAACATGATCATCGCCAGGACCTATTATCAGAATATACCCAGTGAGCTCAGGGAGGCAGCGGAGATGGACGGGGCTAATGAGATCGTTTACTTCTTCCGCATCCTTATCCCGGTTTGTACACCGGTCATCACTGTACTGGCACTGTGGCAGTTCGTTGGAATGTGGAACAGCTACTTCGATGCCATGATATATCTGAATAGTGCATCAAAGCAGCCTTTGCAGCTGGTTCTCCGTTCCATCCTGATCCAGAATCAGCCGGAATCCGGAATGATCGCAGACATGCAGAGTACCGCAGAGCGTGCCAGACTTGCAGAGCTGCTAAAATATTCAACGATCATCATCTCGAGTTTACCGCTTTTGGTGATGTATCCCTTCTTCCAGAAGTATTTCGACAGTGGAATAATGGTTGGTTCGGTGAAGGGTTAATATACATTAACATGCAATTTTTATGAGGAGAGGAGATTACAAATGAAAAATAAACTTGCAAAAAGAGTTTTAGCCGGTGTGCTTACAGCTACCATGTTAGTTGGATTGACCGGTTGCGGCGGCAACAAGGTTGCACTCAATAACGGTGAGGTCCAGGAAGTAGATGCTTCAGAGCTGGAATTCCCTCTGGCAGAGCAGAAGACTCTTACAGGTCTTATCAGCTATCCTGCAGGTTCTGAGTCAGAACCCAACAATCGTACGATCTTCAAGCGCCTTGAGGAGGAGACCAACGTACATATTGAGTGGCAGGCTATTCAGAATGACCAGTGGACAGACAAGATCACACTTGCAATGGCTAATCCCAAGACACTTACAGACTTCGTTTTTACAGCAGGATTCAGTGACAGTGACCTTTTGAAATATGCCGATCAGGGTATCATCATTCCGCTTGAGGATTACATTGACAAGTATATGCCTAACCTTAAGGCTGTATTTGATAAGTTCCCCGAGTATCGTACAATGAGTACAGACAGCGAGGGACATATCTGGGCACTTCCCTGGATCGAGCAGCTTGGTTCTGAGAAGACAGCTATCCAGACGATCGGTAACATGCCTTTCATCAACAAGAGCTGGCTTGATTTCCTTGGACTTGACATGCCCAAGAACGTAGATGAGTTCGAGAAGGTTCTTATCGCATTCAGAGATCATGCTTCAGAGCTTCAGAAGGAGTTCAACATTGAGGGATCTATCATTCCCATGGCCTGCATCGTTAATGACGGTGACCAGGATCCCGCTGTACTTATCAACGGATTTGGCGAGGGATACGGCGACATGGACAAGGGCCGTCACATCGCAGTAACAGATGATCGTGAGGTTATCTGCTCTTCAACACAGGATGGTTACAAGAAGGGTATTGAGTGGCTGCACAAGCTTTACTCAGAGGACCTTATCGATCCCGAGTCATTTACACAGGAGTGGTCAACATACGTTTCAAAGGGTAAGTCAGGACGTTACGGCGTATGCTTTAGCTGGGACGTTGCAAACATTGCCAACCTTGAGGACTGGGAGCCCCTTCCCATGCTTGAGGCTGATACAAAGAACCTTACACCTCAGAACGGATCCTTCACAAGTGGTTATGACAGAGGCCGTTGTGTAGTAACAGCAGTAGCAAAAGAGCCCGCACTTGTATGTACATGGCTTGATAAGATGTATGATCCTTTCCAGTCTCCTCAGAACAACTGGGGTACCTACGGCGAGGATGATGACTTCGATATCTTTGAGCTTGGCGAGAACGATAAGGGAGAGAAGATGCTTAAGCATGCACCTCTTGGCGATGCTTCACCTGTTGAGGTTCGTGAGGCTGAGTGTGTTGGTGGTCCTCTTGCAGTTCTTGATGAGTACTATGGTGTTTATGTAACATGCCCTGATGATGCTCAGTATCGTCTTGACTGGATCAAGGATATCTACACACCTGATATGCATACAAAGTATGTATACCCCAACGTATTCATGACAAGAGAGGACAACGAGGAGCTTTCAAACCTTCAGGCAGATATAGTTAAGTCTATCAACGCTCACAAGTCTGACTGGATCATGAACGGATTTACAGACGCTGACTGGGATGCATATCTTAAAGAGCTTGATTCCTACAAGCTGAATGATTATCTTGCGATGTATCAGAAGTATCTTGATGCTTTCTACTCAGACGCAGAATAATAACAGGCTGTAAATGATCCGGCGCTCTGCTTATGCAGGGCGCCCCATATTTAAGAGGTAAAAGAATGAGTAAAGTGCTGCAAAAAGCCAGAGAATATGAAAGCGTTCACGGAGGACGCATTAAGGACAGCGAACGCCCGGCATTTCATCTTACACCTTACACAGGCTGGATGAACGATCCTAACGGTTTTTCCATGTACGACGGTAAGTATCATATGTTTTATCAGTATTACCCGTACAAATCCGTTTGGGGTCCCATGCATTGGGGGCATGCAGTATCGGAGGATCTGCTTCACTGGGAGAATCTTCCGGCTGCCCTTGCTCCGGATATGAATTATGATAAGGACGGATGTTTTTCGGGAAGTGCAGCTACTTTGCCGGATGGAAAACAGCTCCTTATGTATACGGGCGTAAACAAGGAAACGGATGAAAACGGTGATATCAGAGAACTGCAGACACAGTGTCTTGCCGTGGGAGACGGAAAGGATTATGTAAAGTTCGATATGAATCCCGTGCTTACGGCCGAAAACATTCCGGAGGGATCCTCTCGTACCGATTTCAGGGATCCCAAGATCATTCCCGCAAAGGATGGTTACTACTGCGTAGTCGGAAGCCGCCCGGCAGACGGGAGCGGTCAGATCCTCTTATATCACAGTACAGACGGCTTTGACTGGAAATTTAAGAGTATCCTGGTTCAGAATAAGAACAGGTTCGGGAAGATGTGGGAGTGCCCCGATTTCTTCGAACTGGACGGTAAATGGGTGCTTCTTACCAGCCCTCAGGATATGCTTCCGGAAGGTTTTGAATATCATAACGGTAACGGAACCCTCTGCCTTATCGGTTCTTTTGATGAGGAAAGCGGTACATTTACGGATGAAATAAATCAGGCTGTGGATTACGGTATCGATTATTACGCTCCGCAGACAGTTCTTACTCCGGACGGGAGACGGATAATGATAGGCTGGATGCAGAACTGGGATGCCTGTGCCATCCGTGATTCCGAGGAACCCTGGGCAGGCCAGATGAGCATTCCCAGAGAGATTTCCATCAAAAACGGCCGCCTTTACCAGTGGCCGGCCAGAGAAGTACTTTCACTTCGCCGTGAAAGGGTTTTACACAATGATGTAGCTATGTCGGGCAGAGTGGTATTGCCGGGAATATCCGGAAGATGTGCTGATATCATCTTAAAGATCCGTCCCAGGGATCCCGAGGATGTTTATCATAAATTCTCCATGAGATTTGCGGAAAATGATGATTTCCATACTACCATAAGTTTCCGTCCCCGTGAGGGGGTCCTGAAGGTAGACAGGAAATTTTCAGGTTCACGACGTGCCATTATACACCAGAGAAGAAGTCTTGTTGAAGAAAGCAGGGATGGCTCGATTTCCCTCCGCATCATCCTTGATCGCTTCAGCACGGAGATCTTTGTAAATGATGGCGCTTCCGTTATGACATGTGCTACCTATACCGATCCGTCGGTGGATGGAATTTCATTCTTCACCGATGGTGAGGCGGTAGTGGATGTGGAGAAATATACATTAGCCTAACAGAATAAAACAGGTTGTATAAGGAAAAGCAGGGGTGGCGTCACCTCTGTTTTTTTGCGTTTGCGCGCCATGGGCGCGCTCTAACGGGTGAAAGTCCCGAACACGCCCAGATAGTGGGAAGTGTATAGCTGAACAGCAAAGGTGTCCATCGTGAGGTGGAATCTGAAGGAAGCTGTAAGCAAATCTCTGGTCCGACGGACAGAAATCACATATAAAGCTAGGCTACGAGGGACAAGTTGGCACAAAACAACGAAGTCCAATAACTATCACATTCGTAGTAGCAGAGTAAATGTGGCGGATATATGGAGAGAAAGAGCGTGCACCTTAAGCGTGGAGGTCTCACAGGGGTTTCATTAGCCTAGTAACAACGAACTGTGAG
>JAILKW010000196.1 GCA_024693455.1 Lachnospiraceae bacterium | reverse complement strand
AGTGTGAAAGGTATTCCTTCTTTGTCAAGAAGATCAGTAACCTTAGCCGTAACTCCAAACTTTACAAGATCGGGATCCGAACAAACAAAGATCTTCTTATATCCTCCTCTTTTAATCTCGGGTACTATCTCTGCGATCGCACCTGATCCATGATAACTTCTGCTGTTAAGTACTATTCTGTCTGCCATTTTTTCCTCCTTTTTATAACCTGTCTTACAGCCGGCCCCATGCCGGCCACTTCGTATATTATAACACTATAGAGCCTTACAAATCCACCTGTACCGGGATTCCAAGTAATATTTATCTGCCAAAGTCGTATAGAATCCGGCGCCCGGGACTTGTAAGCAAGTTCCTTCCGCTATCGCGTTTCATTTTATTTTTCGTATAAAAACTTCTCCGGAAGTTCAACTTCAAATGCTTTTGCAAGTCGTCTGAATTCATCCGGCTGAATGGTCTGTGTCTTATTGGGTGTTATGGAAAGAACCTTTACAAGGATCTCAGCTGCCTTCTCAGCTGTATGGAAAAGTCCGAAGGTGAGATCAAAATCTTCTCCTGCAGCAAACATTCCGTGATGAGCCCAGATCGCAAGATCATATTCTTCCATTTTCTTCGAAGTCTCAACGCCGATCTCTCTTCCGCCGCAAACCATCCAGGGTATAACACCTATTCCGCTCGGAAATACTACCGGACACTCTGTTGCCATTTCCCAAAGTTCCCTCGTAAAGACCTCATCCTTAAGAGGAAGAACAAAGGTAAGAGCAATGATATTTGTAGGATGTCCGTGATAAACAACACGGTATTTTGGATCTATCTTCTTTTTCACTTCAAGATTCATAAGATGTGAAGGAAGTTCACTCGTGGGACGACCACCGTCTCTCATTCCCCAGCAGATCCTGTAGTTTTCACCCTTGTCATCAAGTTCGATGATGCTGATATTTGCCTCCGGATCAAGACATACGTTTCTAAAATATTTTCCGCTTCCGGTAACAAGGAAAAATTCGTTTGCAAGAGCCGGAACACTTGCTCCTATCTCCTGCCACTCCCCCGGGTGAAGTTCTTCTTTAACTGCTTCAACTTCCTCATCCTTGATACGGTAAGTCAGATTACCACCGTTTCTTTCATGCCAGCCCTGCTCCCAGCCGTCACTTGTCATTCTTATAAAACCTTTTACAAACTCTGCATCTAAAACCTTCATAACATCCTCCTATATATGTCCTATATCGTACTTTTATCTTGTAACAACCTCAAGGGGTACATTAAATATTTTAGCAACTTTTTGAATGGTATCAATATGTCTTCCTATAGCTGCTCCGAAATGATGTGTTGGACCGCATTCACTCCAGCGTGTAACAAACTCCGATGCGCTGCATGCAAATCTGGTTCTCATCATTGTGTCTCCGTTTTGAAGGATCTTTCCGTCTTCGTTAACGCCTTCGGCTGCAACAAATTTGAAATGTCCTTCGCCGTCCTGGGTGATGGCAAGGTAGGTTATATCTCCTGAAGGAGGGTAGAATTGTGTGAGATATCCCCCACCTGTCTTGCCATGGAAAACGTCCATCATCTTCATTGTAGGCTTTTTTGCCTTAGATATATCGTAATCACCCGAACCGCTGTGTCCGATAAGTGTGACATCGTCATTGAAATCTATTGTGTACATCTCTGCAAGTTGTCCGGTTCCGGAGATAGTTTTTAAGATACTCATTGCCATTGCAACCTTTATATCTCCTTCAACCGCACAGGCTGTTCCCTGTTTTATAAGCATTGAAAAAGCCGGAATAAGGAGGCTGTCAACCACTCCTGCCTGACCTTTTGCAAAACCGTCATAATGGGAGGCAACAAGTCCGATCTTTTCATCACGGACCCACTGTTCAAAGGCCACAACATATTTTGCCATCTCCCAAACATCCTCTGTTGTGCCTCCGCCAACTATGTCGAAGGTATCAAGGATATCTTCTGCTTTCGCTTTAATGGCAGCTTCATCCGTAATATCATCTGCTATGGCCCATATCTTTTCCCAGTCAAACTGTTTTGTATATACATGCATCCTGCGATAAAGATTGGATTCATCTATATAAAGATCCATCATTCCCGGATA
>JAILKW010000238.1 GCA_024693455.1 Lachnospiraceae bacterium | reverse complement strand
AATTCCTGTCCGAATCCGTGCGCATCCTCGCGGAGCGTTTAACTCAGTCGGAGCTTGTACCCCGACTGAGTATAGTTTGTCATAACCCCCACCTACGCTAACGCTTAGAGGTGGGGGATTTCTCCGACTGAGTTAAAAATTTCTCAACTCTTTCCATCTTTGGTATCCTCCTAATTATTATGACTTACAATAGTAATCCTGCGCCAGGTCTTTGGTGGGGTCTTGAATCTACAAGGCAAACTGAGGTATATAACTGCAATTACCCGAAAACTCAAACATTTCTTCATCTGCTGTCTTTGCCACATTTTTATTTATTTTCTTTTGCCTGTCGACTAATTTCCCCCAATCGCTGCCTTTTGGTCTGATCCATTTTTTAGTATTATCCTTGATCTTTTCATCCTTTTTCTTAAGCAAATTAATATAGTCCTGTACACCTACGATCCTGTCCATAAGATAATGCCTTTCCTCTTTACTAAGCAGATCGCACATCATATAATCTATGTATTCCGGTGTTAATGCAAGGATTTTATTGGCAAGATCTTCATCAACACCACAAAGCAATGAATCTTCACCGAAGTGTAGGTTTTTAATTTCATGATAACCTTTGTACCCACGATCATAGATATCATCATATGATAAGTTTCCGAATGCAAGATCATTGTCTATACCTGTTATGGTATTTACATTCTTATTGTTGCTGTCGGTTTTTGCAAGATAGTTTCCGCCATTTCGGTCTATCTGTCCGCAGATAACATCAAAAATCTGAAGGGAAGAAAACTGTTGGATAGCATCCCCTGAAAACTTAATATTATTATGGTGGAAGCCTTTATATTTCTTGTTAATCGACCACACACTACTGCCCTGGGCATCGGCCATCATGATTCCCCGCATCACTTTTCCGTCTACATTTATTTCGACATTCTTTGTCTCAACGATCAGATCACTGATACCGAGAAGCTTGGCCATACGCGAGGTTGCAACATTTCTTTTTGAAATATTTGATCCGGCTTTTATTTTGGCAGTATCAATAGCCAGCTTGCTTAGATTAAACGCTTTTTCCATTTCCTGCATCTTAGCCTGAAAAAGTAAAAGATCTTTTTCACCTATTTCATGAGTTCTTATTAATTCGTCAAATTCTCCTTGGCAATCCATTACATCTTTTATAATATAATTCATATATTGCTTTGGATTAAGACGGTTTAAAATTGGCCTTACAACTACGAGGTCGTATTTGTCTCTGGCATCAAAGTCTTTAAAACAATCATTCAGGTTGGTTTGCAGAAAGGTCAACAGCTCCTTTTGTTTAGTGTTTGTATCGTTATCAGAGCCATTCGTATTATCACACGCCTTAATCTCTTTACTTAGGAACTCGTCGTATCCAACTTCCGTTGGAAGAGATTCACTTTCTTTAAAAAAAGTTTTAACGCCGTTTTTTTCGATTATATATAACTCAGATGTTCCTGCACCGCCTTTGTTTATTTTAACACCGTCTTCCCCATTTATATAAACTTCGGTCCTGACATCTGCCAAAAATGCATTCCAGGATTTATATTTAGACATGCGCTCTTTATCCGTACCGGCTTTTTTCAGCATTCCTGCAAAACTCTGTGATTCATACGACACTTCCTTGTAGAAATACTCAACCATCTGTTTCCGGGCTTTTCCTTCAGCTGACCATGGATTTCTTTTTTCTAAGTAAATCTCACAATTTTTGCAGATTGTAAGCATTGCTTCCTGTATCTTGTTCCCGGTTTCCTCCAATGCCTTAGGTTCGGATTCTATCTTTTTGCTTAACAGCCCATCAAGTTCCTGCATAGAGTTAAGTATATTAGTCATTAGATTTGAATGCCTTGTTTTGGTAGCATTTTTGTCCCTACCACTCGCCTTATAAGTATAATCGCCTTGATTAAGAAGCTGTTGATATATCAAAAAAGGAAGCTTTTCATTCATGTTCTCACTAATTTTCTGATTCAGATTCTCAAGTCGGATCTGATTTTTGGTCAAAAGGTCATCTTCAGAAGAGTTTTTTAATATTGTTTCCGTACCATCAGCTTCAGAATAAAGTTTTTCTTCGGACTGCTCTTTTTCTTTTAAATCCTTCTTTGTGTCTATTATTAATTCTTCTCTTTTGCCCCACTTGTATAAATATTCCCCGTTTTTATCACTCATTTTGTACCTCCATATAATACTAACTGCGAGAAGTATCTGTTAACTTTGAAACAATCAAAGCGATAAAGCATTTGTATATAACCCTATAATATATTTTACTCTGAAAAAACATTCTTAACAATGAAATTCACATCACGAGCCAAAAATCATTGCAAAATTTGTAACATAAGCCTGAGGATTAGTCCACCTCACAAATATACTACTATTTCTATTAGGCTCCTGCCTCATTTCAAAAGCTTTTTTATCTCCTTCTCATTCTGCCTTGTAAAGTCAGATAGTTCGTAGGAACGTATACGTTCCTTAACCATGTTCGGAACGACGAATCCATTTTTCACAAGCGCAGCGAGTCGATTAATGACGGTCTTATTTGTAACCTTAAGCTCTTTACTGACTTCGATAGGCGTAAACTCTCTTTTATAATTCTTCATGAGCAGCAAGAGCAGTTCTTTCTCTTTACCCTTTAAATATGAAAGACCCCCTTCCAATTCTGCACCGTTTGAACTCTCCGACAGTTCACAAACTTTATTGGAATACAACAGAACCATGCGAAGGAAATAATTGATCCAAATCTCCGGATGTGGTGGATTATCACGTCCTGAATAATACAATGCAGGTAGTCCCATCTGGATTGATTCATAATATTCCTCAATATTATATACGAAATACTCTTCTAATGAGCCAATGCCATTAAACCCATATCCGTTAATATCTAAAATATACCCCGAAAGTAATCTTGCTGTTCGACCATTTCCATCTTCAAATGGATGAATAGTTACAAGCTGATAATGAACTACCGCTGCGACTATGAGCGGATGATCATCTGTCGTATTCACGTATTCTACCAATTCATCCAACAAATCCGGTATATCAATGTATTCCGGCGGAATATAATCAGGATTCCCTGTTTGAGAATCATATACAGCAAATAATACTCCGGGTGGCATTGGTCCTCGAAGTCCTATTTTTTCTTTTGATGCTCCCATTTCAACATACTTCTGTACATCCAATATCAGTTTTTTGGAAAACTGCTCTTTCTTATCCGCCTTCTCTTCCAGATAATTCAGTGCAAGAAAATAGTTACGCACCTCCTGCTCCGGTTTAAGATAATGCTTTCGTTCATCACTATCAATAACCTCATCTACCTGCTTCTCTGATAAAGGATTCCCCTCAATTCTATTAGATGCATAAGAACTTTTCTTCTTTGAATTTTTACGTAACTTATTCGCTAAAACAACAGGCAACGAAACCTCTGAAAGCTTATACCTGTTTTTATCAATCTCCGTGATATACTTCAATATCTCATTTGACAAAGTTACTTTAATCATAAAAAAGCGCCCTCCTGATACATGTATTATATCATGAGAACGCCAATTTTTTCATTAAAATTACACTATTTTTTCACTATTTGACCTTCGTAAAGTGACCATAACGTAATGTGAATTTGACCGATATCTTTTATCTTTTATTCCTGTACAGACTCTCCTGTGGATGAAAGAGTTATCTTCTTATAAGCATTGGATTTGCTATCATTTGGATGAGGTTCCAACCCAATAATAGTT
>JAILKW010000191.1 GCA_024693455.1 Lachnospiraceae bacterium | reverse complement strand
ACCTCCGACCAAAACGAAGTATACAGTCATAAGTATCAGTCTGATGTATGAAAGTGCTGTGGTATTGGCGTATTCGTTTTCTATGCATACCAGGCTCATTGCTGAGCCAAGACAGATAAGTCCCGCTACATCAAGCCCTATTTTCCTGTACTGCGGAGCTGCCAATCTCCATTTGTAAAGCATGATAACGAGGGAAACTACTGCTGTGATCTCAACATAAACCGGAATATTTCGGTATACGGTAAGAACACTGCTGCCCGTTACCATAAGGAAGACTTCCACACCGGATATGATCATCACGGTCCAAAGCATTATATCCATAAGCCTTGGAAAATGAAGTCTGAAACCTCTTCTAAAGAACATTATATGAGGTATGGGAAACAGTATCATGCATAAGGTTTCCACGGTCTGGAAGAAAACTCTGTTGTCAAATATTACGGATAAAATCCCTGTCCTTATAAAACAGATCAGTATCGCATCAATGGTAACCATCGCCATAAACCAAAGTCCGCGAAGTCGGCGTCCTGAAATCGCACGAAGTACGTCAAGTACTATCAGGATTACTGCAGCAATGATTATAACGACTATGCAAATAAGGGCAAAAACACTCTCTCCCAAAATAGAGATGATGGTAACATCACGTTTGGCTACGGTAGCACTTTGAATAACTATAGGTGCATTTTGATCAACTGCCCCAAGTAAAATCCTTATGCCCGAATCATCTTTAAGATTATCGGGAAGATCAAACACAACCTCACCCACAGCCTCCGTGGACTTTAAGGAACTTAACTGTTCTTCTATACTTATATCGGTGGGAGCCTTTTCAATTTCACCCTCATTCCCTTCGGAAATATTTTCCGCTCCCTCTCTGGTACCTATATCACCCTCGTCATTACCGGCAGAAAAAAGAGGCATATCATCCGTAAACACCTTAACTCCACAATTGGTTCCGTATAAACTCATTGCGAGGCCGGCATATTCTTCCAGGGTATCTCTTTCAAGCGCAACCGCCTTAACCCCCGCCGGAACAGTATAAGGAAGCGTTACATCCGTTTCCTTTCGACCATCCGAAAAAGTTACGGTCCAGCCTTCGCTCAGATCATATGTTTCACCAAGCGCGAGCCTCGCCTGTTCAAGATCAAAATACTGCGCTCCTTCATACAAAGAAAAGAACAGGATTATTCCGACTATGATCAGCACAAAAGGCCTTTGAATAGCAATGGCCTTTTCGTTTCGTTTTATTTTTTCTTCCAATTAAAGCCTCCCGACTGAATCAAGGTCTACATAAAAGAAGATACGTATACGGATCCTATCATATAAAATCTGCGTGCATTTTTTTCGGTAACAGATATGATATCCTCTTCCGACATTCCCCTTATAGCCGCTATTTCTTTAACTACATATTTGATATAGGTAGAATCGTTACGCTTTCCACGGTAAGGCTCAGGTGACATGTACGGACAATCCGTCTCCAAAAGAAGCTTTTCCATCGGTATTCGTGCTACTGTCTCCTTAAGCTTCTTCCCGTTTTTAAATGTAACCACTCCGCCTACACCTATATAATGTCCCATCTGCGTATAGCGGATCGCCATTTCCGGAGATCCCGAATAACAGTGGATCACACATTCAAGGTTCTCGTCGGTAGCTTTTTCTATTATATTAAATGTATCTTCAGCCGCCTCCCTCGAATGTATTATTGCCGGCAGATTGTAGCGCTTTGCCATCTCAAGCTGTCTTTTAAATGATTCTCTTTGCAATTCACGCTGCTTTTCATTTTCTGCCCAATGATAATCCAGTCCTATCTCTCCGACAGCAGCAATCCTGTCATTATATCCATGCTGCTCATTCTCTATCATAAGTCTGATCTCAGACTCATGTTCTTCATCAAGTTCATTGAACTCCTCAGGATGAATCCCGACCGCAGCATATATAAACGAATATTTATGTGCCAGTTCTATGCTCTTACGTGAACTGGAAACCGATGCCCCAACATTGATAATCGTTCCGACACCGTTTTCTTCCATTGAAGAAAGCAACTCATCCCTGTCTTCATCAAAGGCCTCATCATCATAATGAGCATGTGTGTCAAATATCATCAGCAAATCTCCGCGCCGCTCGGCATATGCTTTTCAGGTGTCATAAGTGCAAGATTGCCTTCTGCATCTTCGGCACAAAGAAGCATTCCTTCGGAAAGAACTCCCGCAAGCTTAGCCGGTGCAAGATTGGTAAGAACCATTACACGCTTTCCGACCATTTCTTCAGGGCTGTAATACTTTCTTATACCCGAAACTATCTGTAGTGTCTTGCTTCCTACCTGAACCTGTGAACAAAGGAGTTTTTTGGACTTCGGTACTGCCTCACAAGCCTTTATTACTCCCACCTGGAATTGCATCTTTCCAAAATCATCAAATGAGATCTCTTCCTTTGGCTCTATGTCTATTCCTTCTTCGTCGGTTGCTTCAGCTCCGTTTTCAGCGGCATTTAACCTGTCGGCTTCTTCGCGGCTCATCTTTCCCGCCTTAACAAGATTTTCTCTGGCCATTTTGGATGCTGCCCTAAAATCCTCTTTTTGCTTTGACACAATAGCTTCTGTTTTTGCAAGGATCTCTTCTACATCACATCTTGCAAAAAG
>JAILKW010000205.1 GCA_024693455.1 Lachnospiraceae bacterium | reverse complement strand
GGCACGTCCGAAATTATTCTTGCAGGCAGTAAGCAATGAATTTTCAATTGCATCAAAAAGAGTGTCCCTGCTTATTGACTTTTCCTTTTCAAGAAGGAGTATTGCCTCCAGCAGTTCATTCTTCTGGCTCTCATCCTTTGCAGACTTACCTGACTTTTTTCTCGTAGCCATATTCAAGTTTCTCCTTTCGCATCGCTCTCATCCATAAATCCTTTAGAGCAAATTTCCATCGTGTAAGCTTCTTTTATATAATCCTCACGGTCGAGAAGCTTGCTCACCCTGCGGCTCACAAGCACACAATCATCAATAGTTATACCCTCCGGCTTATCGATATAAGCCCGCAGAAAATAGTTTCCGCTCTCGTTAACATATTCCGTATCTATCAGGCTGAAACCGTACTCATCGGTCACCGGTCTGACAATCTCAGCGAAACGCTGTGCTACCGCAGTATTATCCAATCTTCTCCTCCATGAATGCCTCAACTCATTAACACTCAGTCATTGAAAATAAGTTGGTTATCACTTCATTTATACACGAAAAGAAAGTGGACTCGTCTGAGCCCACTTCGTAGTTACTATACAAATATATCATTGAAATACGATATCGTCAAGCAATTTGCGTAAATTTAATGGTTTTTTTGATTCCTCTATGCTATGATAATAATCAACGTGAGGTATATTCTATGTGTAAAATTATGCTAATTGACGATGATTTTGAGGTTCTGTCCATTAATAGAAAATATTTTTCAAATGAAGGATATGATGTGGACATTTTTTCTGACGCCCAGGCCGCCATTGATTCCATTGATAAACTCAAACCCGACTGTATTATACTCGATATCATGATGCCAGGGCTCAATGGCATGGATGCCTTGTCCCTTATTCGTAAAAAATGCTCCGCCCCTGTGATTTTTCTCACCGGAAAAGACAGCGAAGACGATAAGATTAACGGACTTCTTGGCGGAGCGGATGACTATATGGTCAAACCCTACAGTCTCAAAGAACTATCAGCACGTATTAAAGTTCAGCTGCGAAAAAACAGCAACAGCAAAAAAAACGATTTTCTTTCATTCCCGCCAATTTCTGTAGATATTATGAATCATAAGCTATTCTACAATGATACAGATGAAATCTCCATATCGCAAAGGGAATATGAACTCTTCTATCTTCTGGTTTCAAACGCAAATATCGAGACCCCCTTCGAAGAAATCGGAATGAAAATCTGGAATTACTATCAGAAATCTGACCGCCAGTCAATTATGATGATAACAAGCAGGCTCAGGAAAAAACTTGAAAAATACAAAGGCCTTGAGAACTGTATAGAAACTATTTATGGAAAGGGGTACCGGTTCGTGCCGCCAAATAATAAAAATGGAAAATAAAAAAACTTTTGAGACTCCGGATTTGTCCATAAAAGAGCTTTCTCACGCACTGTACGAGGCTAATCAGGCATTATCGGAAACCATCAGGCAAAGAAACGAATTTTTCGCTAATATTTCCCATGATCTCCGTTCCCCGATTACCGCAATACACAATTGTATAGAATATCTGCAGTCATTAGACAGGATCACGGAAGACGACATAAAAGACGTGCTGCCGCTCCTATCCTCCCGCTCTGCAATGCTTGAACACATGATTAACGATATTTTCCTGCTGACAAAGCTCGACTGTTCTGAAGATATGCTGCATTTCGGGAAGGTTCCCGTTGATGCCTTTCTCGAAGACTTTTTCTTCATGTACGAAGTCGACGAGCAGTACTCCGACAGGGAGCTTTTGCTTGATATTTCCGATAACTGCGATACTGTTATAAGCATGGACGCACCATATATGAAACGTGCTCTTGATAATATTATGAAAAATGCTCTGGCACATACTTCCAAAGGCGACACAATCTCTTTATCTGCCCACAGCATCGGCTCCTACATTGAAATAATCATAGCCAACACCGGTGAAAAGATTTCCCAAAAAGATCTACCGCACATTTTTGAGCGCAGCTATATGTCTTCTGATAGCCGTACTCCCGATAAAAATCACGGTGCCGGTCTTGGTCTTTCAATATGCAAAAGCATCATAGAAAAACACGGTGGAAGCATTTCCGCCCACTCAATCGAATCAAGCGATCGGGGATGCGAATTCCACATTCAGCTTCCCCGCCCCTGATCAACAAGTGATTTTTCATTCTACAAATCCTATAGTAAGCGAAATATCACCGTTTTCAAGCATTTCCTGATACTTAGTCACTTTTGTTGCACTGTAACTGTTATTTATACCAACTCTTACATAAGCGGAATTATCAGGAACCGAAACGGTTTTCGACATGAAGCCTGTTCCACTGTTTGTTTTTCCTACGAGATTTCCGACACTATCAAAGAAATATACATAATGAATTCTCTGCTTGACAGCATCGCCTCTGACATTCAAAAGCAATGTCATGTACTTCTTATCCGCAGGAACCTCCAATGCCTGCTGCCCATTCTTGTCAAGAAGTATTGTTCCCCAGTATTTATCTGCTTTCGGTAAGCCAGTGGACTGATTTATCGTTCCGTAAAAGAAATCATTATAAGAACTGTATGTAGCCTTATCAGCCATAGTGTATTCTTCCGGGTTAATTACCGCATTCATAAGTCCTGCATCCTTCAGATCAAGTGTCTTCCTGTTAATGAGCCTGAAATTCGAACCGTTATCCCACCAAATACATCTGAAGCCATGTGCCTTTGCCCTTGCAAAATAATTTGATGCATTAGTTATTCTATACTCAGCAGGTTCATAAGATGCATTCGATCCACACTCTCCTATCACAATCGGTGCAGCTACTGATTTTGAGAAATCATCCAGATCTTCCAATGTCGGCTCAACATCTTGGTCAAACTGGGTCGCATAATTATGAATAGTTACAAGAATTCTGTCATCGACTATATCCGAAGGCAATTCAAAAGCATTCAAAAAATCCGATGTATAACCGTCAAGAAGAGTTGGAACCATCAGTATTCTCTCCGAGTTATTCGCCCCCGTCGCCCTTACCGTATCCACAAAAAGCTGGTTCATGGTATTCATCTGTTCCGCAGCTGTATCTGAATAATTCCAGCTCCGCGCCACGTTATCTACTTCATTGAAAGACTCAAATACAAGATGATTATCGTAATCTTTGAAATATTCCGCAATCTGTCCCCAGATTAGCTTTACATTACTCTGAACTTCCGCAAACTTCTCATCGGACGTCCCCACATAGAATATTGGCTGATCGTGATGGCTGTCAAGAATTATGTACATATCATCATTATAAGCATAATCAACTACCTGTTTAACTCTTGCAAGCCATTCTTCATTTATGTGGATGTTCCCATTTTCGTCCGTTCCCGTATGATAATACCATGAAACCGGAATTCTTATGATGTCAAATCCCTGTTCCTTAACATAATCTATAAGTCCCTGCGTTACATAAGGATTGCCCCAAATTGTTTCCTGTGAAAGTCTTGCTGTCCCATCAGGATTTCCATAGTGAGAATCAAGGGAATTACCCAAATTCCATCCGACATTTGTTTTATCGATAAAATCAGATGCAGTTATCACGTCATTTTCGCTATCTTTATTTCCGTCATCCTGCTTATTGTCCGAGACTGTGTTATCAGACGTTGTATTTTCCGGTTCCTTCACTTCCTCATTATAATCTTCACTGGCATTTTCAGAGTCAGTTTTACCATTTTCTTCATCCGGACTTTCATAAGTATAGTCAAAAGAATACTCTCTTCCGTCAGCGAACATTTTATCCTTCCAGCCGGAATATCCGAGCTGATAATCTGACGGGTTATACATGGAAATCTTAAAGCTTTCTGAACCTTCCGGAAGTTCCATGCTTTTCCCATCTGTAAGTTGCGGCGTCCCAAGTGAATTACCTTTCTCATCAAATATACAGAAAAGCATTCTTCTGGATTTCCCGCATTTTACAGTTATGCATGCATTTTCTTCACACTCAAAAGTTTCCTTGACACAAATAAAGGACGGCCAGGACGAATAATTTCCCGAAGTCATATACCGCCCAATCCTCCATAAACTGCTGTCACTCAGATCAAAATGTTCCGTTTCGCTTGCTGCAAATGCCTCGCATCTGTTAATCTGCGGTAAGTTCAGATTCATCAAAACCGAAACTGCAATCGCAAAACAAAAAAACTTCTTCAAAAAACTTCTCATAATTCAAGCCCTCTCTTTCACGTAAAACTCTGAAGTATTTCTTATAAATCTACGTTTTCTATTCTATACCTAATCTGCTCACACCGCAATTTTATAAATGTATGTTGTATATTAAAGACAATTGCAACAGCCAAATGATTTATAATATGTTATACTAACTGATAGATATTTTTTACGCAATACCACATTCTTATTCAAGGGAAAAATCTATGATAGACAGTGCAAAAACATCAAAAAACAAAATCGATCTTAATAATAAAACAATATTGGTGACCGGATCTCCCGGATTTATTGGGGCAAATCTTGTAATGCGCCTGTTGAAAAACATGAATAGCGGAACCGTCATTTCTTTCGACAGCCTGAACGATTATTATGACCCGGGATTGAAGGAATACAGACTGAGATTAATTGAAGAAACGGCAAAATCTTCACCTGTCGACCATATATTTGTCAAAGGTAATCTTGCCGACAAAAAAGTTATCAGCGAAGTGTTTGACAGATTCAAGCCTGCGGTTGTTGTAAATCTTGCCGCACAGGCAGGAGTCCGTTACAGCATCGATCATCCGGAAGAATATATTCAGTCAAATATCATCGCCTTTTTCAATATCTTAGAAGCCTGCAGATGGAATCCGGTAGAGCATCTTGTCTACGCATCATCCTCATCTGTCTATGGTGGAAACAAGAAAGTACCCTTCAACACCGATGACAAAGTCGACAGCCCAGTGAGTCTGTATGCC
>JAILKW010000184.1 GCA_024693455.1 Lachnospiraceae bacterium | reverse complement strand
CTTGAGAAAGTGACAGGAGCCTTTGCAGCTATACATACCTTGTTTATAAGGAGAGTACCTGTGGCGATGCTGACTTTTCCATTGTCAGCTGATGTTATGGTGTCCAGTTCTTCATTCAATTTATCAACGAGGGCATCTCTTAAAGTGGCACTGTCCTCATCTTCAGTTGCGTCTTCACCGTCTTCAGTATCGAGCTGTTTATATTTATCACCGGTCTTTATTTCTTCTAAAATTCCTGTTGTGTTGCCGTTAAGGGAATCTTCCAGGCCGTTTGCCAGGCTGGTGAATGTTGTTGCTGACATTGATAAAATGAAAGTTGATAGCATGAGTCTAGCGAATAACTTTTTAAACCTATAAACTTTTATCATGTTTTTTACCATTTAAATAAAAAAGACCAGGCCTAAGGATACCCTTTAAACCCAGTCTATATCTAACATTTTCTGATTATCCGATAATTCCTGCGGCACTGAGGATCTGTGGCAGTCCAAAGAGTACAGCACCACCGACCAGCTTACCGATCTGGTTCATGATCTGAGATGAGTCTCCGTCAGAACGTGCAGTTGCAACACCGGCTATTCCGTAAATTACAAGACCTATTCCCATACCACGGAGTATGTAGAAAGCAACCTTCATGAAAAGTGACATCGGGTCAGTTGATGAATCTACTTTTACTGAATATGATTTTCCTAAATCTACAGCTGCAAGTGCAGGTACCACATTGATCCATGTCATAAGGTATGCAGTCTCAGCAAGTAAAGCGATCTTTCTTGTAAGTTTTTTGATTTTGTTTTCCATTCTTTTTTCCTCCTCTTATGGAAATGATTAATAATAAAATGTAATGATTTTCCTATCAATTTTTCAGGTAAGCGAAAAATTGACATACGGTCTTAGAATTTTCTTTAAGGACTCCTCCACTTTCTTCTGTTCTCTTGTGAGTTTCCTGTCAGGATTTGATTTCAGTACCCAAAGGATGTAATCGAAATTGCCTTCTGGGTCTTTGGCAAGCTCATCAACATCTTTCATGGTAGGATACCAATCACAACAGAAATATCCTATTTCATTAATGTAGTTAAGTTTCTCTTCATACATCTTTCTTGTAATAGGGAACTTTTTGTCTTTATCGGTTGGAATCGTCATTTCAGTCTTCATACCGTCTTTTTTGCCTTTCGCAAAAAATATCTTGTCACTTTCAACGGATACCTTCTCTAATCAGCCCCTCCTTTTATCTATGAATTTTTATGTGTACTGTACTTTCTTTATGTACATGGTAATTATGCGTATCTTTATTTTTAAAACTTTATTTTTATAAAAAAAATGGATCATTTTTAAAAAATGATCCATTTAGTCCTTAATGAGTTATTGTTTTTTAGGTTCAAACCCTTCTCTGTCGAGCTTTACAATGAGATCTGTGAACCTGTCCATGTTACTTTCGTGTCTGGCAATAAAGAAATCAGCTTTCGTCTGTTCCTTAAGCACAGAAAGGAATGCATCCTTACCACATTTCATGATCAGTTCATCACCGTCCTTGGCAGGATGTTCTTTTGTATTATATTTCATCACATATACCTTGAGACCATAATCTCGAAGTGTATTTATTGAGCTCAGCATAGCAGATGTTCCGGCCTCATCTGAATCAAGGGCCAGGAAAACGGCCTTGTAATCGGTGGCTATCCTCTTTGCATGATCTTCAGTGACAGCAGTTCCAAGCACAGCAGCACAGTCATTAAGACCTACTCTTTTCATGGCGATAAGATCCATATAACCTTCACATATGACTATTGAATTAGCCCGTTTTTTTCCTTCAGGTATCATATATGGATATCCGTAAAGTATCTTTCTTTTTGAGAATAATGGGGTATCAGCACTGTTTATATACTTCGGTGCGACTTTTTTCCCTGAGCTTTTTTTAGATTTTTCGTCTGTAAGAATACGTCCACCAAATGCTATGACATCATTATGTCCATCATATATGGGGAACATTACTCTATTTCTGAAAAAGTCATATATTTCATTTCCGTCAATTGATTTTTTACATAATTTCGATGAAAAAATGAGTTCATCTGAAAAACCACATTTTTTCAGAAAATCATATAATCTATGACCAAAAGGGGCATAACCAAGCCCAAATCGCTCTATTGCTTTATCCTTAATATTTCTTTTTTCAAGATACTTTCTTCCTTCATTCCCTTCCTGTTTTAAAAGGTAAGCGTAATATTGCTGTGCCTTTTTATAGACAGGGAGAAGTTCTGGAACAGAACTATCAGGAATAGGTATTCTGATACCTTCTTTTTTCTGAATGAATTTTTTCATGTTTCCAATCTCACCACATCCGTAACATACATACATGTCATGTTCATTATCAATGATGAATGTTTCTGTCTCGCCATGACAGAACGGACACTGTCCTTTGTACAAGTGTAATTGTTCGTCATAGACTATCTTCGTATATTTTGTAACGTTTTCACGCAGATCCATTAAAGACTTTCTCCTTTCCTATAACTTATAG
>JAILKW010000120.1 GCA_024693455.1 Lachnospiraceae bacterium | reverse complement strand
AGAACTGTCAACGCCAAACTTTCATACTTCGCTCTCATATTATTCATTTTTTACCTCTGCATATAAGGGATATTTGATCTGATACGATCTGATTCTTTCTATTCATAAAACCGCTCACTATTATACTTGCACCCGAACGGATCAAATTTTCAAGTCCGTTGTCTCATCCCTGCTGCATCCTGACCAAGCAGCTAAACTCATACCAGCCGGACCGAAGTTTATTTCTTTTGGTATTATAACAAATACGTTTTGGGTAGGCAAGAATATTTTATCCCATTCACGCCTCCGTCGTAAGCAATAAGTGTATCTTGAAAATACGAATAAATAATGATAAAGTTTAAAAAGCAAAATTCTGTAAAAGCAGCTGTCATTTTGTGCTGTGAATTATTATTTAAAAAGGAGAATCAAATGGATTATAACGCTATTGCTGTTGAAAAGCATAAAGAATGGAACGGGAAAATAGAAACCACCGCCAAGGCAAAGGTTGATTCAAGAGAGGCACTTGCTGTTGCATACACTCCCGGTGTTGCGGAGCCCTGCAAACGCATTGCCAGCAATCCCGATGATGTTTATACCTACACATGGAAAGCAAATACCATCGCAGTTGTTTCTGACGGAAGCGCGGTTCTCGGTCTTGGGAACATAGGTCCCGAGGCAGCTCTTCCCGTTATGGAGGGCAAGGCTGTTTTATTCAAAGAATTCGGAAATGTTAATGCAGTTCCCATAGTCCTTGATACTCAGGATACGGAAAAGATCATAGCTGCGGTAAAAGCAATAGCTCCCGGTTTCGGAGGAATTAATCTCGAAGATATATCAGCCCCCAGATGTTTTGAGATTGAAAAACGTCTTGACGCCGAACTTCCCATCCCGGTTTTCCATGATGATCAGCACGGAACAGCCATTGTTGTTCTTGCAGCAGCCATTAATGCTCTTCGTGTTGTCGGAAAGAAAAAAGAGGATTGCTTCATAGTTGTAAACGGCGCAGGTTCTGCAGGAATAGCAATTACAAAGCTTTTACTTACTTACGGTTTTAAAGACATCGTTCTGTGTGATAGTAAAGGTATTCTTTCCTCTGCACGTACGGACCTTAACTCCACCAAAAAAGAGATACTTGAGATCACAAACAAGAATGATATCAAAGGAAGCCTCGCGGACGCCATGAAAGGAGCCGATATTTTCGTAGGCGTGTCTGCACCTAATGTGGTTACCGAAGATATGGTTCGCTCAATGAATAAAGATTCCATAATATTTGCCATGTCAAATCCGGTTCCGGAAATCATGCCGGATCTTGCAAAAGCAGCAGGCGCCAGAGTAGTCGGAACAGGACGCAGCGACTTCGCAAATCAGATAAACAATGTTGTAGCCTTCCCCGGAATATTCCGCGGTGCTCTTGAAGCAAGGGCTGCTTCTATAACTCCCGAAATGCGCCTGGCAGCCGCTAACGCAATAGCCTCTTTGGTTTCCGATGATAAACTGAGCGAGGACTTTATTATGCCGGAAGCCTTTGATCCCCGCGTATGTGACGTTGTTTCAAAAGCAGTAAAGGAATGTGCAAATGGCTGAAGTTGATCTTATCTACAAGATTACCATCCTCAATCTGATCTCAAAAGCAGATTATCCGCTTCGTCAGACTCAGATCACGGATTTTATGGTTGAAAACGGATACACAGATTTTTTTACAGTCAAAAAAAATATAGGCGATCTTATCGAAGCCAATATGATATCGGTCTCCACGGAAGATAATGATGCCTACACTCTGACAGTCGAAGGATCCAAAACCCTCCGTTTGCTATATGACAGGATAACTCCTTCCATCGAAGAAGACACTGTCAGATATTTTAAAGAGCATGGAATGAAAATGCTTCGTGACAATTCGCTAATTGCAAGTTATGACGGTTCTCCCGGCGGAGGCTATGAAGTACACCTTAAACTTTCCGAAGACCAACGCACCATAATGGATATCACCCTTCATGTTCTCTCACGCGATCAGGCTGAGGCGATATGTATGAACTGGCGAATAAAGTATGATAATGTATACGACATATTAATGGACGAACTCATTTCTTAACAAAAGGAGCAAAAGGGACAGATGATTTTTCATCTGTCCCTTCGTTTTATTTATTGTTTATGTAGTTAACCAGTCCCTCACTGTCTATTATCTTTTGCATAAAAGGAGGGAATGCCTGACCTTTATATTCTTTTCCGGTTGTTAAGTCCGATATCATACCTGTATCGAAATTGATCGCCACTTCATCGCCCTCTTTTATCTCTTTTGCCGCTTCAGGACATTCAATGATGGGAAGTCCTATATTTATCGAATTACGATAAAAGATCCTGGCAAAAGTCTCTGCTATTACACAGGAAACCCCGCTGGCTTTGATCGCTATCGGTGCATGTTCTCTGGATGAACCGCAACCGAAATTCTTATTCGCGACTATGATGTCTCCCTCGTTTACCTTATTTACAAATTCCGTATCTATATCTTCCATGCAATGCTTTGCAAGCTCTGCAGGATCGGATGAATTAAGATATCTTGCAGGGATTATGACATCCGTATCAATATTGTCTCCGAACTTATGTACAAAACCTTTTGCGTCTTTCATCTTGGCTACCTCCTAAACTCTCGCCGGATCGGTGATCCGTCCTGTCAATGCGCTGGCTGCAGCTACAGCCGGGGAAGCCAGATAAATCTCAGAATCAGTTGCTCCCATTCTTCCTATAAAGTTACGATTGGTTGTCGATACACATTTCTCACCCGAAGCCAGTATCCCCATATATCCGCCCAGGCAGGGTCCACATGTGGGAGTCGAAACCACGGCACCCGCTTCAACGAAGGTTCTAAGATAACCTGCTTCCATTGCATCAAGGTAAATCTGCTGTGTAGCGGGAATGATTATTACCCTAAGCCCTTTCCTTACCTTTTTACCTTTTAAGATATCGGCAGCTATTTTAAGATCTGTAAGTCTTCCGTTGGTACATGAGCCGATAACTACCTGATCTATCTCAACATCGGATGCTTCCTGAACAGTCTTTGTATTCTCCGGAAGATGAGGGAAGGAAACAGTAGGCGAGAGTGAAGAAAGATCAATGGTGTACTCAGCGGTATATTCCGCATCCGCATCAGCTTCAAAAATCTTAGGCTCTCTTTTGCCGTGCTCCTTTAAATATTCTTTTGTGAGCTCGTCAACCGGGAAGATACCGTTCTTACCGCCTGCCTCTATTGCCATATTGGCTATTGTAAAACGGTCATCCATTGAAAGATATTCTATACCGTCTCCTACAAACTCCATGGACTGATAAAGAGCACCGTCCACACCTATCATTCCTATTATATGTAAGATTATATCTTTACCACTGATAAAAGGAGCAGGCTTTCCGGTAAGTATGAATTTAATGGCTGAGGGAACTTTAAACCATGCCTTTCCGGTAGCCATTCCTGCAGCCATATCCGTAGATCCGACTCCGGTTGAAAACGCACCGAGCGCCCCGTAAGTACAGGTATGTGAATCTGCACCTATCACAACATCTCCGGCAACTACGAGTCCCTTTTCAGGAAGAAGCGCATGCTCTATACCCATTTCTCCAACGTCAAAGAAATTCGTAACTGAATTTTCGCATGCAAATTCCCTGACTTCCTTTACATGCTCCGCACTTTTAATATCTTTGTTGGGCACAAAATGATCCATAACGAGAGCTACCTTATCTTTGTCAAATACTCCCTCAGTCTTCATCTTGCACATCTCATGAATGGCCACGGGTGAAGTAATATCATTCCCAAGTACCAGATCAAGATCTGCCTCTATAAGCTCTCCCGCAGCTACCTTATCGAGTCCCGCATGAGCTGCAAGTATCTTTTGTGTCATTGTCATTCCCATAAAAAATCAACCTCCATTATAACTATTTAAGACGCGAACGAATATCGGAACGAATCTTGCCTTCTTCACGATCCGGTTTGGCAACAGCATAACCTTTTCTGCCTTCGACCTGTCCGTCCATCTCTTTTTTACACTTGGCGCACATACTACCGAATGCAATACGTTTACCGCATTTGCAGCAATGACCTCCGCCGGCAAAAATCGTGGTACCATCATCCTTATACTCTATCCTGCCCTGTCTTATCCAGTTTCGGACCGTACCGATGGATATTCCAAAATGCTCAGCCACCATAAATTCGTTGACATCGTTCGCCCGGATATAACTGCGAACCGAATCAAAGAGCTCCATCTCCATTTGAGCTTCCTGTTGAAGACTGTTCGGTGCCGCCTCCGTCTTGTTTTGCATCTGTTCTCCAAGAAGTTCCGTACGTCTTTGCCATTTAAAATCATCACTCATAATATCACCTATAAAGTATATCTGCGAATTTTTTGTTTTATTCCTTTAACTCCGAGGATCATCATTACATAATCGTTTATGCGCGAGTCGTTATTTATAAGCATAACATAATTACCGCCCGGAAGCGAACAAATTCCGTTAAAAGTAGTCAAAATTATCATCCTTAGCTCATCTTTGCTGTCATCATTTAAGTTAAAATACCACACACTCACCGCATCACCTGCTTTTTTAAACAAAACAGCAGCTACTATATGGCCGTTCTCTAACTTAAAGCAGCTAAGATCACGCATCAGTTCATCATTTAGGATCTCAAAAAAAATCTTTTTTTCTCTTTCGTCCAATTCTTCGGAAAAATCCTTTATAAGATCCTCTCCTATATCGTCAATTCCTGTTACAGACACGCCTTTAATCGGAAAATGCTTGTTTTTCCTTAAATCATTTGTAGAAAAAACAACACATCTTTGTTCCGTATCTTCAACCTTCAGATCATTCAATGAGGCAATAAAACCGTACCACTCCTTATAGACCTTTCTATTTATCTCTATGATCTGTATCGAGGCTCTATCTTCCCGGCGAAGTATATGTCTTACCCTCTCAAAGACCTCGGTAGCTATACCTTTTCTCCTAAATTTGGGATCTACATAACACCAGACAGGAGTCAGATATCTACCCTCCATATAGAAAGCAAACACACCGGCCGCAATCGGACTCCGTGCGCCTTCATCTTCGTCGGCAACTGCTCCTATAACCAGCATATTATCCTGAAGATATGAGTTCCATATAGATAATGGCGCCAGATTCTCAAAATACAGTTTGAGATCTTTGTCTATATTGAATAATAACATTTAGTCTCCTATTTTACCTCTATCTTTTTCGGCAGATATACATTATCGATAATTTTAAACTCCTCAGCTTCTCCGATGAGTCCCTTGTTTTTAAGATCCTCTACGTTTCTGTTTACCGTCTTGGTACAGCCTACAATTTTTGTTTGTGAATTATATTCTCTTTCCAGCAGGGCAACATCTTTGCCGCCATTGTTTGCTTTTATACCGACAAGTTCTCCGTTTCTGTAGCCTACCGTATTATCCACCTCACTGTATATGGATTGACATCCGTTCTTACTTTCAGGTTTAAGTTCTTCAAACCATACAAGCTGCATCCTTTGATTATTGTATAGTTTGTCCAGTGTACTTTCTTCTTTACCGTCTTTTCTCATACTCGCAGAATCATAATAATAGACCTTTTCACCCTCTATACCGTATACGGTAACATAATGTCCGCCAAGAAGGAAGGATACCGGGGATTTATATTTAACAAGGGCATCTATTATTCTTTTTCTTAAGTATTCCTTATACTGAGGCTTACGATGTTCTGCCTGGTTTTCCCACTCTGCATTTTGTGCCTTTAAAACTTCTTCCGGAGTGGGAATAAACTCTTCTTTATTGTTTTTTGCGGCATTTTTTCTTTTTTCCTCTTCTACCAAAGGGTTTGGATACAAAGCTTCCAGGGATATTTCCACATTATGCACTGCCATATTACTCTTGCTTTTATTCATAAGCTCCGAAAACTCCAGGGGATTTCCCATTGCATCATAACCTATGAATTCGGCTTCATCTTGGAAATTAAATTTAGTTACGTTTTCGGGACGATACAACCTTACCTCACTTTGATTATAATTAAGCCCTCTGTATTTAAGCTGGGAGGTAAGACTAACCGACCAGCATCCGTTTCCCGTGGTCTGTCTGCCGCCATACTCTACACCCGTAAGGAAATAACTGCTGTTTTGGTCATAGATATCCCTAACGCCTTTTAAATCTATTTCTTTCCCGTTTTTATCGGTTATTTTTCCAAGAGCTTTATTAACTCTTTTTTTCTTTACAGAGTCTACCTTTTTAACAAGTGCTTTCCTGTTTTTTAAGTAATTTACAATTTGTCTTTCCTTTTGTTTGTTAAAATAGGTAATTCCCTGATCGATCAAATTTATATCGTTGGTAAAGAAAAGATCGAGATACCCTGTGTAATTTTCATAAATATAAACAATTATATTTTTCCCATTCGACACCTTGTATTCTGCCGCTGAAGTTGACATCTTACGCAAATCATTATAGGAATAATAGTCATTTCCCTTGCGTTCGTTCATTATTCTTTCAACATTTGCATTTGTTGTAACGTCGATTCCCATTGAAAGAAGTTGTGCTATTTCTTCATCCGTAAAACCGTTTTCGTTAACTGTTTCGGCGGTTTTCGTATTTGTTTTCTGACTTGATTTCCAGGCAAGAAACGCCTCCTTTGATACATCAGGGTCATTTATCAGATTCTTTTGATAAGCTTCTTCCTCTTTTGACAGCTTCCATGCAAGATATTCATCCTCGTCAATATCTTCTGTTTTGCTTTTGCTTGATTTTGTTTTTCTCTTCCCGTTAAGTTTTTCATCAAGCATTCTTGCCAGTTCTTCATCTTTAGATGTATCCTGAATGCTTTTTCCTTTTTTATTTGTTTCAAAGGCATCTTTTTCAAGGATGGTCCACTCATCAATTTTAATTTCTTTATCTTTTTTAACTTGCTTTTCTTTCTTTTTAGTGATGATTTCCTTTGGAACATTTATAACGGGTGACTTAATATCCAGTGACTTTGGAATATTTATAACAGGTGACTTAATATCCGGTGACTTTGCCACCTTAATACTCTTAACCGTCTTTATATTATTCTTCTTTATCGGAATCTTATCTTCGGATACCTTTTTCTTTATCTCCTTTGGTATTTCTATTTTGGGGGCTTTTATCTCAGGCGATTGCGCAAGCTTTGGCTTCTCTGCCTCTATCTGCTTTACCGGCTTATTATGTAATTTCTTTCTGGAGAACTTTAATTGTTTTCCCGTTTTTAAATTTCTTATTTTTTCTATTATCTCTTTTGATAATTTTATTTTAGGCTTCTTTTTATTTACAGGTTTCTTTAAGATCTTTGGATTTTTCTCATTTAATTGTCCTGTTTGAGCCTTGTTTTCCGCCTGTTTTTCGATAATATTTTTATTCTCTGCCTGCTTTTGGACTTTCTTTACCACAGGTTTTTCCGGGTTATCCTTCTTAATTACCGGATCTTCCTTTTTAACATTCTTTATTACAGGCTTTTCCTTTTTAGCCTTCTTAATTACCGGATCTTCCTTTTTAACATTCTTTGTTACAGACTCTTCTTTTTTGTCTATCTTAATTACAGGTTCTTTTAATTCATCTTTTTTAATTATGGATTTTTTAGCTTCATCCTTTTTAACCTCAGGCTTTTCAATTTTTACCTTTTTGGTCTTCTTAATCACAGGCTTTTCAATTTTTACCTTTTTGGCCTTCTTTACCTTGGGTCTTTTTTCTTCAACCTTTATCTCGTCAGGCAAAGCTCCGGGCATCGCCCCCTTCTTTTCACCCGACTTCGAAATAAAACGGCTGAAAAATCCAACGAATGCAGAAGCTATGCTCTTTAATATGCCCACTCTCTCCTTAGGCAGCTCCTGAACCGGAGCTTTTTTTACCGGAATTTCCTTGTTCTTTACACTTTTTGACGTAATACCGTTTTTATTTTTCGTCTCAAGACCTGTAATTATCCGGTTATTTAGTCTTTTCAGCTCAGAATTTTCTTTCGCAAGTCTTTTAATATGTTCAGGCATTTCATCAAATGCACTGTCCTGAATATCATAATAAGCCTCCGCATCGAGAAACTGCTCTTTTTCTTCCGCAGACAGCTCGTTTATCTGATTATAAATCTCAATCCGTCTTTTTGTAAGTTCTTCATAATTATCCATTATTATATCTCCTTTCCAAGGCAATAAATCCACAAGATTTTATACGAATAAAAAACATAAAAATAAGCAAGACTTGAATTTTTAGACAACAAATTCTCCTGTTTAACTCAGTCGGAGAAATCCCCCACCTCTAAGCGTTAGCGTAGGTGGGGGTTATGACAAACTATACTCAGTCGGGGTACAAGCTCCGACTGAGTTAAACGCTCCGCGAGGATGCGCACGGATTCGGACATGAATTTG
>JAILKW010000290.1 GCA_024693455.1 Lachnospiraceae bacterium | reverse complement strand
AATTGCAGCGCTTGCCGAAAAATACAAGTCTCCCACCTTCCTTCATAATTCGGAAACCGAAAATGAAGTGAAAGAGTGCATAGAAAGATGGGGAAAGACACCGACCGAACTTACGGATTCTCTCGGAATGTATAAATACGGCGGTGGCGGATATCACTGTGTGCATTTTTCCGAAGAGGATATAAGAATATTTAAGGAAAAGAAGCTTTGGGCTGTTACAAATCCCTGCTCAAATCTTAAACTTGCAAGCGGCATAGCACCCGTAAAGAGATTTTTGGATGAGGGAATACAGCTTGCAATAGGTACAGACGGACCTGCGAGCAATAATGCGCTCGACTTTTTCAGGGAGATGTATCTGGCGGCAACTCTTTCCAAGGTAGTAGAAAAGGATGCTTCGGCGGTAGATGCTTCGCATATACTTTATGCAGCAACCTGCGGCGGAGCAAGATGTATGAACCTTCCCGACTGCGACAGGCTTGAGGTTGGGAAAAAGGCAGATCTTGTTATGCTGGATATGTCGGTTCCGAATATGCAGCCTGAAAACAACATAGTTAAGAACATAGTTTATGCGGGAAGTAAGCAGAATGTTAAGCTTACAATGGTAAACGGTAAGATCCTTTATGAGGATGGTAAGTATGATATCGGATTTGATCCGAAGGAAGTATACACAAAGGCCAATGAGATTATCGGACGCATGAGATAAAGGAGTATTAAAGTGAAACACGGAGTTAATGAATTAAGAAGAAGTTATCTTGATTTTTTTGCAAGCAAGGATCATCTTGCACATGAGAGTTACTCACTCGTACCTCAAAATGATAACAGTCTTCTTCTTATCAATGCGGGAATGGCACCCCTTAAGCCATATTTTACAGGACAGGAGATTCCTCCGAGACGCAGAATGACCACATGTCAGAAATGTATTCGTACGGGAGATATTGAAAATGTAGGTAAGACTGCCCGTCATCTTACATTCTTCGAAATGCTCGGTAATTTTTCCTTCGGAGATTATTTCAAAAAGGAAGCCATTCATTGGTCATGGGAATATTTAACCGATGTTCTCGGACTTGATCCGGACAGACTTTATCCTTCGATCTACGGAGAGGATGATGAGGCCTTTGAAATCTGGAATAAAGAAATAGGTATCGCGGAGGACAGGATCACCAGATTTTACAGAGACCCGGAGACGGGAGAATGCGATAATTTCTGGGAGCACGGCGCAGGACCCTGCGGACCCTGTTCCGAGATATATTATGACAGAGGTGAAAAGTACGGTTGCGGAAAGCCCACCTGTAAAGTTGGATGTGACTGCGACAGGTATATGGAAGTTTGGAATAACGTTTTCACCCAGTTCAACGGCGACGGACATGGCGGTTATGAAGAACTTGAGCAGAAGAACATCGACACCGGAATGGGACTTGAGAGACTTGCTGTTGTTATGCAGGATGTGGATTCGGTATTTGATATAGATACAATGAAAGCCATACGCGATAAGATATGCGAACTCTCAAAAAAGACTTATCAGACAAATGAGAAAGATGATGTTTCCATCCGTCTTATCACGGATCATATCCGTTCTTCAACCTTTATGGTAAGTGACGGTATTTTACCTTCGAACGAGGGCAGGGGATATGTGCTCAGGCGTCTTATAAGAAGGGCAGCCCGTCATGGAAGGATGCTCGGTATTGACGGTCTTTTTATGGCAAAACTTTCAGGAACCGTTATTGAGGAAAGTCATGACGGATATCCGGAACTTCTTGAAAAGAAGGAATTCATATTTAAAGTTCTTTCGGAAGAGGAAGAAAAGTTTAACAGGACCATAGATCAGGGACTTACAATTTTATCGGAGCTTGAAGACGAGCTTAAGTCTGCAGGTAAAAAGACTCTTTTGGGTGAAGACGCATTTAAACTCTATGATACATACGGCTTCCCTATAGATCTGACACAGGAGATCCTTGCTGAAAAAGGCTATGATATCGATATGAACGGCTTTGAAGCAGCTATGGAAAAACAGCGGGATACAGCAAGAAATGCCCGTAAAGAGACCAACTATATGGGTAAGGATGCGAGCGTATATGACAATATAGATCCTTCCATTACCTCATGCTTTGTCGGATACGATCATCTTGAAGAAAGTTCAAAGATAACCGTACTTACAAGTGAGGACGCTGTTTGTGATACCATAGAAAAGGGTATGAAAGGAACTGTTATTGTTGAAAACACTCCGTTCTACGGAACAATGGGTGGCCAGATAGGTGATATCGGAGTTATAAAAAAAGACGGAGCCTGCTTTAAGGTCTGTGATACGATTCATCTTTCGGGCGGAAAGATCGGACATGTCGGAGTCATGGAAGAGGGCGCTTTAAGCGTCGGAGATGAAGTCACACTTTCGGTTGATAAAGAAAACCGTATGGCAGTGGCAAGGAATCACTCGGCTACCCACCTTCTTCAAAGAGCTCTAAGAGAGGTGCTCGGAGATCATGTTCAGCAGGCGGGAAGTGAAGTCAGCAAGGGAAGACTCAGATTCGACTTTACTCATTTTTCAGCCATGACAAAAGAAGAGATACAAAAAGCCGAAGACCTTGTTAACGAAAGGATAAATGCAGCTGTTCCGGTAGTAACAAAGGTCATGTCCTTTGAGGAGGCCAAGAAAACGGGAGCCATGGCACTTTTCGGTGAGAAATACGGAGATGAAGTAAGAGTCGTTACCATGGGTGATTACTCAACAGAGCTTTGCGGTGGTACTCATGTAGCCAATACGGGAGACATTAAGGTACTTCGCATCATGTCCGAATCCGGAGTTGCCAGCGGAGTAAGAAGAATTGAAGCTATTACCTCCGATGCCGTATATGATTATTTCAGAAATAATGAAGCTATCTTAAATGAGGCAGGTGAGCTTCTGAAAACAGATGCAACCTCCCTTGTTTCACGTATCAAGGCACTTCAGAAGGAGCTTAAAGAATTAAAAAGTGAAAACGAATCCCTTAAGTCGGCGGCAGCCAAGGATGCCCTTGGTGATGTTTCGGGTGATGCTGAGGATGTAAACGGTATAAAACTCATCGCAAAGGGGCTTTCGGGAGTTGATATGAACGGACTCCGTGAGCTGGGAGATCAGCTTAAGGAGAGCATCGGAGACGGTGTTATAGTTCTGGCTTCCGATGCCGGTGGAAAGGTTAATCTTATTGCTATGGCAACCGACGGCGCTGTTAAGAAGGGTGCTCATGCGGGAAATCTTATTAAAGCCATTGCTTCCGAAGTAGGAGGCGGCGGTGGAGGAAAGCCTTCGATGGCTCAGGCAGGCGGCAAAAATCCTGCCGGTATTCCTTCGGCTCTTGAAAAAGCCGGGGATGTACTTTCCGAAATGGTTAAATAATTAACATTTTGAAACTTTTTCATTGTTTTTGTCGTCTAAATAATATGAAAACGACAAAAAATGGAAGAATTAGAAGAATAACGGGATTATTGATCATTGGTGCGGTGCTGATCTGTGGGCTGGGTTTATATCCGCAAAATAAAGTCATTGCGGCAGAAAGCTCCCTCCCGGGAGCTTTCAGAGCCCTGCCTGAAGATCTGTTGCAATTACCTGTTACACGAGATCAGGATCCCGATAAGCTTGGCTGGAATACTTGCTGGGCTTTTGCGGCAACAGCTCTTGCCGAATTGGATGCTACGTCAAATCACGGAGCATCAACAAATATAAATTTGTCTGAAATGGGACTTGCGTATTATACCTACAATTCGAATTCCGATCCCATAGGTATAAGCACCGGAGATGTTACGATATTCAAAAGTGAAAAAAAGAATTTCCTTACTTACGGAGGCAGTGTTGATTTTGCTCTTGAAACCATGGCATCCGGTAACGGGCTTATGAATGAGAGCGCATTACCTTACAGCAGGGATGTATTTGACAGGATATTACAATACGGAGTGGGAGATTCCTATACGAATGAGTATCGTTTGGATGCAGCTTATTGTTTTAAACTGACATCGGATTCATCCATGATGGCAAAGAGATTTATCAAAGAAAGAGGAGCTATAGCGACATCTGTTTATGCGGGTTCTTCTTTGGATGAGAACGGTAAGGTTTACTATGATGATACAAACAATTCCTACTATTATAAAAAGGGAGTTGTTGATTATCCCGAAAATAATGAACCCTATGCCAATCACGCCATGGTCATAGTCGGATGGAATGATGACTTTCCCTCAGATGCCTTTTCAAACAAAGCACCCGGAAACGGGGCATGGCTTGTGAGAAATTCATGGAGCAATGGAGAGCAGTCTGCTTTTGACGGATATTTTTGGCTTTCATATTATGATGACAGCCTGGGTCAGAATGCATATGCGGTAAAACTCGGCGGTGTAAAGGATTACGATAACAGATATCAATATGATTGCGGAATCCTTACAAATGACACACTTTTGGGTGTGGACACATCCAAAAGCGTAAATGTCTTCCGTACAAGTGTGTCGCAAAAAGAACTTCTGTCAGCTGTTGCTATACATCCCAACAAGCCTTGTGATTATACTATCAGGATATATAAGGGAATGGAAAATTCTTCCAAACCCACCGGTGGCACACTTGTTCATGAACAGACAGGTTCGACAGATTGTGCAGGATTTATGACTATTCCTTTAAGTAAGCAGATCGAACTTTTGGCAGGAGAGTATTTTTCAGTAGAGGCTGAACTGTCCGGGGCCAAGATGACTTGTGAGTATGGCTCGTCAAGTATCTATATTGACGAGAGTCAGGGCAGATTCGGAACAAGATGCGGACTTAAAAAAGGACAGAGTTATATTTTAAATGACGGGAAATACGTAGATATTGTCGAAACGGTAAATGCGGCAGGAAGAAATATTTCTTCCCTGGAAAACGGGCTTGGTTATGGAAATGTCAGGATCAAGGCTTATACCCAAAATGCAGCAGAAGCGGCAAAACCTCTTAAGGTAAAAGGTTTCAAAGCAAAAAGATACGGTGATGTCGTAGATATGCAGTGGGAGACTGTCGCCAAATCCGCAGCTGACGGTTATTATATATATAAGCAGAATAAAAAAGGCTCGTATAATATGATAAAGAAAATAAACGATCCTACGGTTTCATCTTATACATATAAGAATACATCCAAGTACGTTTCCAATAATTATGCGATTAAGTCATATAAGGCATCGGGGGATATCATTGAAAAAAGCAAGGTTTCCAAAATCACCTTTAAGTAATCAGATTCCCTTCTCTTATTCTGACTCCAATTCTATTTGTAAAAACACTTGACTTATACAAAAGATGTGTTTATAATAATTTTTGCGATTGCCACAGAGGCAGTTGTAGTCTCTAACTGGAGGGAGGTTGAGTAGATGTCCAGCGTTACTGTTAAAGAGAACGAGTCCTTAGATAGCGCACTTCGCCGTTTTAAGCGTAACTGTGCCAAGGCCGGGATCCAGCAGGAGATTCGTAAGAGAGAGCATTACGAGAAGCCGAGCGTTAAGCGTAAGAAAAAATCTGAAGCTGCTAGAAAACGCAAATATAATTAATGTATGAGACCCTTTCGGAGTATCCGAAAGGGTTTTTTGTGTAGGCGACAAGCCATAAGCCGTGGTGCAAGCTTGCTTGCAGACCACGGATTATGGCGACCGCACATCATCGAGCAAGCTATGCTTGCGAGATGATAGCGGCGAAGCTAAATCGAGTAGGGGGGAAGCCTCC
>JAILKW010000271.1 GCA_024693455.1 Lachnospiraceae bacterium | reverse complement strand
TTTTATATCAGGTTCGACATTTAATATTTCAACAAACCGTTCAAAACCCGAATAACCATTTTGAAACTGTTCCGTAAAATCGATAAGTGTTCGTATGGGATCGGTGAAGATATTTATGTATAAAAGAAATGCCACAAAATCTGATGCTGCAATCTTATTTCTTGCGATCAAAACACCGCCCACCATTATAACTATGACATTGATCAGCATGGTAAATGCCGTCATTCCGGAATGATAGAAGCCCATATAATAATAGCTGTTTTTCTTTGCCCTGAGGAAACCATCATTTCCCTCTTTAAATTTCTCTCTTTCTATGTCCTCGTTTGCAAAGGATTTTACAACTCTTATACCGGATAAATTGTCCTCGATCTTTGTATTTATTTCCGCTATCCTGACCCTGTTTTGTCTGAATGCTTTCTTCATTTTTTTATTAAGAAAATAAGCAAAAACAAACATTATCGGAACAAGAATAAATGCCGCCAAAGTGAGGTATCCACTTATATTTATAAGTATTACAAAAGCACCTACAATTTTTATAAATGAAATTACAAGATTTTCAGGCCCATGATGTAGAAGCTCGGTAATATCAAAAAGGTCCGATGTGATCCTGCTAAGCAGCTGCCCGACTTTTTGTTCATCATAGAAAGCAAAAGACAATTTCTGATAATGAGAAAAAATATCCGCCCTCATATCATATTCCATCTTTGCTCCCATAACATGTCCTACGTTTGTTATGTAATAATTTGCTCCGAATTGGATGAAAACAAGTACTATAAGTACTGCTCCCATTATCATGACCTGTCTTACTGCTTCATTAACTTCAATATTAGGTAATTCGGATGTAATATATCTTACAACAAGCGGAATGATAAGACTTATTGCAGACGCTATAAAGGCAAAACACATATCAAGGATAAATGTCCCTAAATACGGCTTATAATATCCTGCCATTCGTTTCAAATTTTCCTTCATGATTTGTTACCTCTTTTTGTTACATCTTATGCTGGACACGGCCCGGTCAGGCATCTTATGCCTAATTTGAATTGTTTTTCTCGATTAGGGCATTAATCCTGCTGAATGCCTCGGTTTGCAACACTCTTTTTTCAGGATCAGTATGCCTATTTTGTGACATTTTTCTCGATTAGGCATTTCTCAAATGTTGTGCCCCGATTTGATGAACTAATTTTCATGAGAGGTATGCCTATTTTGTGACATTTTTCTTGATTAGGGCATTAATCCTGCTGAATGCCTCGGTTTGCTACCCTCATTTTTCATGATGAGTATGCCTATTTCGTCAGAATTTTCTTGATTAGGCACTTTCCAAATGTTGCGCCGTGATTTGCTACGGACTTTTTTGTAATATTCATGCCTATTTCGTGACTTTTTTATTCCTTAGGCATTTTCCCGGGAAATCGCCCCTACTCCTTAGCTTAGATCAGATCTCCGCTAAAATGTTGTATCTCATGCTGAATGATCTGCGCGGTAAAGTCGCTGAATTTGCTGTGTCTTGGATTAAAGTCTCCATCCAGATAATCAACTTCTATCTCTTTATATCTTGTGCATGGTCTTACACCGTCCAAAGATAAGCAGCCTTCCTCTGTCTCATATTTTCCTGTTTTTTTGGTTATGACGGGATTGACCATAGGAAAAGTGAACGGTCCGGCAGCAACCACTATTATCTGTTTTTTTACACCTATCATATTGGCTGCCATACCAACACATCTTTCACGATTTGCCATTAATGTGTCCATTAAATCCGTGATCACCTGCTTGTCTGCTTCTGTTGCAGGCTCCGATTTTTGTTGTAAAAAAAACGGATCTCTTACTATCTTTTTTACCATAATCTTTTGTATCCTTTTTTGCAAAAAATGATTAATATTCCAAGTGGCTTTGCTGTATCAAATCATCTCTTTAACTACTCCAAACTTTTGGTATATTCCGATATGTACTCTTTCAACTCTTCCACCACATCCTCCGGTCCAACAAGCGAAACCTTCGGCCCAAGCCCAAACAGCCATCCGAAAAAATGTCTGCTGACATTTATTTCCACACGAAATTCACTGTGTGTTTCATCAACAGAATGAAAAACTATATCTTTACCGAAACGATCTATGAAGACACCGCACATACTGTTTTCAAAACGAATCTTTACATACTTCTTTGTACCGCCGTACATACCAAAAGTCGCCTTGGAAATATTTGCCATATCATATTCTTTGAACTCTTTTTGTCCAACGCGCCTTTCATCTGTAATGGAAATTCTCATCATTTTGTCGACGCGGTAACTTTTTACCTTGCCATCCCACTCGTCATAGGCGATCATGTAATAATTCTCATCCAACCAGGTAAGTCCCCAGGGGCTGAGGACGAACCACTCGCCGTTTCTGCGTGCAACAAGCTTCTTGTTGATATCCCATTTATAATATTTGAAACGTATCTTTCGGTTTTCATTAATTGCGTTATATACTTCATCCACGTTGTAAAAAACACTTTCATTCATCGTCTTAACGCGGTCATCAATGAGTACCTGACGCTGCAAAGTCTTTCCCTGATACTCACTTACGAAGCTTTTTATTTTTGTAATGAGTTCTTTTGATTTTGTCTGGGTAATAAACCTCGAAGACTGTATCGCATCAACAAGAAGTTTTACCTCCGCGAGTTCAAATTGACGGCTTCCCACATGGTAATATGTCTCTCGTCCGATCTGCTCCTTGATTATCTCTATACCGAATTTCTCCGTCATATCCGCGAAGTCCGAATAGATACTTTTTCGTTCTGCACTTACATCATGTTTTTTAAGTTCGTCCATGATCTGCGCCATGGTCAGTGCATGATCATCATCAGTTTTTTCCAACATGACCTGCATCAGATATGTGAATTTAAATTTCTGATTCGTTCCTCTCGACATATTAACCCCCGTTGTAAAGATAACATGAAGCCATTATACCACAGGCTTTGGATCATTTTTAAATTAAATATCAGACAGTTTGATCAAAAAAACGCGAACCCGACTTTTTCCGGGTTCGCGAATATCTATTATTCTAATTTTGCTCGCGACTCTTGGCATCAGACCCGGATCTGCCTTGCAGACATATTTCCCACCTAAATCCATGCGCAAACTCGCAGAGCAAATATCTCTATTCAATTGTATTATCTTTTTATGCGTACTGATATTTTTTCTTGTTTTTCTGTAAGAAGAAAAATGTCATGAATACAGCAAGTAATTCAGAGAATACTACTGAATACCATACACCGTAGAAAGCTGCTTCATAGCTTGATCCAAATATATGGAAGAATGCTACAGGTACGATAATAATGGTCGCCAGGTTGAATACAAGTGTTCTAACGATTGAAATCACACCGGAGATAAATCCGTTGTTGAACGCTGTAAAGAGACCGGAACCAAAGGTCGGTATTCCTTTAAACAGGAATGACAATGTAAAGATCGTAAGACCGTCAACTGTGACTGCCATAAGATCCGCATCTCCGTGTGCAAAAGCAGCTGCCAACGGATTTGACAAAAGTTCGATCACGACGGTTGCTACAACACTGATCATAATTATGAGCGTCAAACTCTTCTTATACAGATTCTTCAGATTATCTGTATTGCCTGATCCGTAATTATATGAAAACAGCGGCGCAACTCCGAGCACGAAACCTGAAGCGATCGCGGTGAAGACCGAGTTGACATAACCCACAGTACCGTAAGCAGCAACACCCATATCGCCGATCATGTAAAGGAAGAGACTGTTGTATACTACGTTGATAAGGGAACCCGAAATATTGGTGAAAAATTCGGATGAACCATTACCGCAGGCTTTGAGAAGAGCCTTTCCGTCAACTTCAGGCTTTCCAAGACGAAGGAGACTTGTATTTTTAGTAAAGAAATAAATAAGAGGAACAATTCCACCGATGAACAGACCTCCTACCGTCGCAATAGCTGCTCCCTGAACCGCTTTGGTCGGATCGCCTTTAGATACAATACCTACCAAAACCGCATCGCCTATAGTATTCGTTAAACCTGCAAGAATTGTAAAAATCAGACCAAGTTTAGGTTTCTTTGCTGTAGCAAGAAAACTCTGGAAATAGAACTGCAGCATGAAAAGTGTCAGCGCAGGAATCATGATGTGGCTGTAGGCTTTACAGAATGGCATCATCGTTTCCGTTACACCAAGTGCGATAAGAAACTTCTCCAAAAAGATCCACAGTAATGCGGAGCAAATAATACCGATAATGATAAGTGCAAAGGTGAAATATGAAAAGAGACCGTTTGCCCTCTTCCTATCTCCCTCTCCCAGGATCTTACCGATCAGTGCACTTCCTCCGGTACCGAACATAAATCCGATAGCCGCAATGATCATGAAAATAGGCGAAACCTGGTTGATAGCCGCGAAGGCCGTTGTTCCACCAAAGTTAGATACAAAAATACCATCGACGATCGAATATAACGACGCCAAAAGTATCGCAAAGATAGTCGGCAAAACATAAACTAAAAGCTTGCCGAGAGTAAATTTTTGTTCAAGGATTTGTGTTTCCTCATCCATAGTAGCTCCCCTTTCATAGTGAGTTTACAGGTTACATTTCTTCAAGTCTCTCATGCAAGTCATTCAGGCCGGATACGCTTCAGCAAATAAATATCTAAAAATCCATGTAGA
>JAILKW010000244.1 GCA_024693455.1 Lachnospiraceae bacterium | reverse complement strand
GATAAAGACGGAAATCGTACAGACAAGGTCATTTATGTCTATAATGAAGAAGATCCTAACGAAAGAGATTCCTTATACAGTCTTAATAATATAAATGTCAATAAAGATGTCGTGGAAAATCCGGCATTAATACCTCATCGCCATCAAAGTGATACTCCCGACAAAATGGGAGGTGCTATCGCCTATGATGTAGCTGAGAAGATATACGAACTTTGGGAGACTGAAGATTATACTCTTAATCCGAGTGATGTTACACCCTGTTCTTTTGAGAATTTTTATACAAAATTCTGCGGAGAGTTGGCAAACAGAGGATCTGTACAAAAGACGACAGAGGAGAGTCTTAGAGCTACAAAGGAGCAGGTTAACAGCAGACGTCAGGAGGTAATTGGAGTTAATACCGACGAAGAACTTCAGAATATGATCAAATATCAAAATGCATACAATGCTTCAAGCAGATACATAAATGTAGTTTCACAGATGATCGAGTATCTGTTGACTTCAGTATAAGAATTTCCGGGTAAAATAAATTTTGCCCGGATTTTTTGTTGTTTTAGGTAATGAAAACCGGCTTATTGTCCGATACATACACTATAGATGTATAGAAAAGCTGAAAGCAGGTGAAATATGGCATCAACCTTTTTTGGACTTAATATAGCGGGAACGGGACTGAATGCGTTTCAGGCTTCCATTAATACTACAGCAAACAATATATCGAATGTACGCACGGAGGGGTACAGTAAGCAGGTGACAAATCTGTCTGCTTCAAGTGCTCTTCGTGCTTTTGAGCGTTACGGCAGTGTAGGTACAGGTGTTTCAACCGACTCCGTAACCCGCGTAAGAGATCAGTATTATAATGAAAAATACTGGTATAATCAGTCAGCTTACGGATATTACAATGAAAAAAATTATTACATGGCTCAGATCGAGGAGTATTTCAAGGACGACTCGGTCAATGTGGGATTTTCAAGTCTCTTTGGAGAGATGTTTAATTCCCTTGACAGCTTAAAGACCAATGCAGGTAACACATCTGTCAGAAATCAGTTTGTCAGCAACGGACAAAAACTTTGTACATATTTTAACAATACTGCCACAATGCTTCAGAACCAGCAGTCCGCTATCAATGACGAAATTAAGACACAGATAGATTTCATTAATTCATCCGCCAATAAAATTACAATATTAAATAAACAGATAAATCTGGTTGAGACAACCGGCGGAATTGCAAATGAGCTTCGTGACGAAAGAGAAAAGATAATAGATGAGCTTTCAGAGGTTATCACCATAGAAGTGGAAGATACACCGATAACCAATTCCAATTATCCTGAGATGTATACCGGAGCTACAAGTTATACCGTTAAGGTTAACGGACAGCTTCTGGTTAATAATTACGAATATAATGCATTGGAGACAGTTTCAAGAGCAGGAAAATATAATCAATCGGATATCGAAGGACTTTATGATATCGAATGGAAAGAATCCGGAATGAGCTTTTCGGTATGGGGAGCAGATCAGAGGGGATCACTTAGATCTTTGTTTGAACTTCGCGATGGAAATGATGAGCAGAATATGAGAGGAACCGTAGCAGAGGCAAAGGATTCTGTATTGGTAATAGAAGATCCTACTATTACGGATATTGATAATCTTAACTTACCGGAACAGGGTATGGTTGAAGTAAACAATACCAAGTTAGCTTATGATTCCTGGGAAGCCGAACTTGATGAAGAAGGAAAAATTACAAAAGTAACTTTTAATACTACGGATCCTCTTCCCAATAAAATACTGGAAACTGCTACAGGAAGATTGCTTACTGTTGGTCAGACTATAAATTATAAGGGAATACCTTATTATCAAAATCAGATGAGCAGTTTCCTTCGTTCATTTACAAGAGAATTTAACCGTATTGAAAAAACAGGTCAGGATCTTTACGGTAATGCAGGAATAGCTACCTTCGTTGCAAATGATGTTGACGGTGAAAAGGATTTTGTAAGTGACGTTGTAGATCCTGAGACGGAAAAAGAAGTGGGACTCAAAACCGAATACGAAGAAGCAGGAGTTACTAAGACCAAGTACGTACTTACAGATTCGGATGAGTCGTATTACAGACTTACAGCCGCAAATATAAAAATTGCAGAGGCAATAGGTTATGATCCCAGATTGATCTCCACAACAATTAAAAAGGAAAACAATCCGGATAATCCCAATGCTGATCTTGGTATAGATGCTGCAGATCTTTTGCCTTCACTTTTGAAGCTGGAGCATGATACCATTTTATACAGGGGTGGAAGTGCGGATGAGTTCCTTCAGTGTATTTATGCCGATGTTACGGTAGATACACAGGAGGCACAGGTATTTACACAAAATCATGAGAACATAAAAAAAGCGATCCAAAATCAAAGAGATTCCATTTCGGGAGTTGATGAGGATGAAGAGGCCATGAACCTCATGAAATTTCAAAATGCTTATAATCTTTCATCAAAGGTTATTTCGGTACTTAATGAGATGTATAATCAGTTGATCTTAAATACCGGCGTATAAAAAGGAGAAAAATATGCGTGTTACGAATAATATGATAATGAATAATGCATCTTCCAATATAAACGGCACAAAAATAGCCGTTGATAAAGGAAATACGCAGATGACAACGCAAAAAAAGATCCAGCGTCCATCGGAAGATCCGGTAGTAGCAGTACGTGGACTCCGCCTTCAGACATCGCTGTCAAAGATCAATCAGTATTATGAAAAGAATATTCCCGATGCCACATCCTGGATGGAGGTTACCGAGACGGCTCTTAATAATATCAATGAGGAATTAAAGGAATTCAGAACGCTTTGTGTTTACGGTTCCACCGATACCCTTACCCAGGATGACAGAAGTACGATATTAGAGCAGCTTAAGTCACTTAAGGAATCTGTGCATTCTCACGGAAACGCGGATTATGCAGGCAGAACAGTATTTACCGGATACAGAACCGATAAAGAACTTGTTTTTTCTGAGAATGAAAATGATACAAGATACAATATAATCCAGCCTCTTTCAGCTGATGATTTTGAAACGGTTCGTTACTATAATAAAGAGGTAACGGTTCCCACAAATCT
>JAILKW010000165.1 GCA_024693455.1 Lachnospiraceae bacterium | reverse complement strand
TTTGGAAAGGACATTGTAAAACTCCTGCGCATCTTTATATTCGTCCATACCCACAAAAAGATGTGTTAATTTGTATTTCGTAATGATACGCTCAAGCTCAGAGCCTGTGCCCGCTCTGTAAAGCGGTACCCCCAGTCCTTTAACCATATGATTTATGGCCGTATCATAAAACTCTCTTACTATGTAAAAATCACTCTCATCCGGTTTTATAAAACAGCCGACACAGAGCTTTTCTTTGGATGTGATAGACATACCGCAGGCATCATCCACCACCTTTTGAGGTATACTCAAAACCACTTCAGTCCCTTGTCCGATTTCGGATTTGACTTGCATGAAGCCTTCCATCGCCGCCGTAAGTCCGTAAACTATCGCAAGTCCAAGGCCGAGGCCTCCACTCTTTCTTGTACGACCTCCGTCATACTGATAAAACCCCTCGGTTATCCTTTCAAGCACTGCGGGATTAATACCGCGTCCGCTGTCTTTAACAGTGATGCAAAGATTTATTCCGTACGATTTCGGAATAGCATACACTCTTACGTAGACACCGCCCTTGTCTGTAAATTTAACGGCATTCGATATTAAATGTCTAAATACCTTTTTAATCTTTGCCGCATCTCCGTATAAGGTGTTCGGTATCTTCGGGTCAACATCAAAAACCAGTTCCACCTCCTTATCGGCTATAGCCATTCGCTGTTCTACAGCCAGATCATTTATTACCGAAGCAAGAATATAATTTTCTTCTAAAACTTTTATCCTTCCGGTATCTATCTCAGTGTAATCAAGTATATCCCCCACCTGTTCCATAAGTCTTATACCTGCTTTTCTTATTGCACTTATGTCGGAAACAAGCGGCTTACCCTCCGGTTTTTTAAGCATCATCTCGGAAAGACCGGTAACAGCATTTATGGGTGTCCTGAGTTCATGAGAAACATTGGTAAGAAAATCCTCTGTTCTTCTGTTAACGTCCTCCAAATAACTGATCTTCTCATTATTCTTCTCTATCTCATGCAGATTTCTTCTTATAATGATCTTTGAAACATAACCTGCGATAAAGACAAGAACAAAATGAAGCAGGGTTCTCGTAACAACAAGAGAATCTATCACTGTATCAGACCTTAAAAGAATAACCACATCATATAACATGGTTATAATATAAGTTCCAACGCAGAGATTAACCAGACCTCCGTTTCCCGTCATGGAAAATATCAATATTACGGAAATCATTACCGGTGCAATATCGTACATGCTGGTAAAGTGAATCCCGTAAAAAAAGAATGTTACCATCATTAATATGGAATAAGTCCATATTCTAAGGTCGGTCGGAAGCAATTCAGCTATATGGATCGTCCATGCGAATATGATCCCGATCATAATAAGAGGAAGTGCCCACATCTCCCATTTAAGCAAAATAGATTCACCGATCAATATAACCGAAAAAATAGTGTAACTCATCAGTGTTATAAGATGCGATGCTTTAACACTCTCCAAATCTTTAGATTCCATATTTCCTCCCAATTTTAGGCTCGCTCCAAAATGCCGGGTAAGTCCTGTATGAAGAAAAAAATCTCCCCTGCATTTGCAAGGGAGATGATTTACTGAAGTCCTATATCTTTAGCGCCGACAACCTGATTCTTGCCGTTGCCCTTTGCCTGATAAAGGCATTTATCAGCTCTTTCGGTCAGGTCCTTAAAGGCCTCGCCTATACAGCACTCCGCCACTCCTGACGAAATAGTGACCACTATTCTAAAGTAATCAAATATGCTGACATTTCCGGCCACATCACATCTGACCTTCTCGCACAGTTCCATTAACTTAGAGTATGAATCATCTCCGATAACAATGATCATGAACTCTTCTCCACCCCATCTGAATACGAAAACATCAGATGATTCATAATGCCGGAGAATCCTTGCAATATCCCTAAGTACCTGATCACCTGCCAGATGTCCGAAATTATCATTTACTTTTTTGAAATTATCTATATCCAGAATGGCTGTAGAATATAGCTTCTTGCTACAATCAACATCTATACCGTAAAGAGGCATTGTTCTGTCTATCCTGTGTCTGTTGCCGAGTTCTGTCAAAGCATCATACTCCGCAACATCCATTAACTCGGATTCATTATCCAAAATACTGTTAATAAAAACATAGGTACTTATGGTCAAAAACGCACCTACCATAACCATGTTAACAATACCAAGTCCTTCAACCTTTGACTTATCAATGTTGTAAATAGCCGGATTGAAAAGGGTATACAACCTCTCAACCAAATATGCCAATCCTGACATAGCCGTCAAAACAAGCGGATTAAATCCTTTTGCACCATCCTTACGGGACATATAATCGGAAAAGAAACCAAATGGTATTACACCTATAGTATAGATGTAAAAACAGGAATCCCAACCCACGCAGATAGTCGCTGCCACCATATGAATAACTATCTCGGCAAAAACTATCAAAAAGAATCGATCAGGATAATCCTTGATGACACCCAAAAGTTTAATATAAACAAGCAAGCTTACGCAATTCACCAAAGCAATTATCCAGGCTCCCCATAGCCCAAACACTACCAGTAAAATAAAATGAATCGCAAGCAGCGTCCAATTAAACAGCTTTCCCCATTTATATGTAACAGGATATTTAATAAGTTCCTCCTCCGGAACTATATTCATTCCTTCCATACATCATCCCCCGGTACCGAGCATAAAGTTCCCACTCGCCGCGAACAAACACTACTAATAATATTGTACTTGTTTTGTGCAAAATGTCAATTCCAGTTTCGGTCTTAATCACCGTTTAAACATTCAATCCCGCTCGAGATACCTGGTGCCGGATCAGCGTCAGCTTTAGCTGACATATTTCATATGCAAATCCCTGCGCCTCCTCGCGAAGCGTATATCTCAGACGGATGCACTAATCTTCAATTTCAATTATGTAATTTAACTCATAGGTATTTCTTGCCGAGTACTTAAATTCATCTGTTGTAGCCGGTCCGCAGCTTCCTGTTCCGATTCCCATTTGGAAAGCGCTTAATGTTACATAACTGCCTGTTCTTTTCTCATCAATCCTGTGTTTCATGTTGATAAGTTCGGCATCCGAATACGGCTTTACACCAAGCTCAAACGGCTCATCTAACGTTCTGAACGTATAAGTCTTTTTCCCGTTTGAGATCTTAACCCATGTAGTATCACATCTGTTTCCACTCTCCTGTGGTCTGATATTTGGTTCGGTCATAGCAGATACTGTAGTCTTAACTATACCTATCGGATATTGTTGTTTCATATCCCCATAGCTTTCACCGATCCTGCCCTGATACTCGACTATATCAAAATCCTCCGTGAATTTAAAAGTCTTACCGTATCTTGGGAGATCCCCTCTGACTCTTATGGGAACTATCCTGCTTCTGACAAGCACTCCTCCTTCAATAGCCTCATAATAATCACTGCAAAGAAAGATTCCTTTTTTATTTCTGACTTCACTTCTGATAAGTATCTTATTTTTCTTTGACTTATATGAAATGATCTTCTCTGTCTGATCATAATAGGGCTCCATAATATCCTTGCCGAGCAGATCCACATCATTATCGGTTCCGACTCTGTAGAGGATCGTGGCCGGTTCTCCCGGTTTTATCCCAAAGCCTTCCGGGAACCGGGGTGCGCGTTTATATGTATCCAGATAAACATTATTAAAACGTACCTTAAGCTGTTCAACAGCAACTTCTCTCTCATCCCTCTTATCGACCGTCTCGATCGTTACCAGAATATCTCCGTCAAGTTTTCTGTAATTTTCATCCACTCCCTGAGGAAGTACTTCGATAACCTTCTTCTCACCCGGCGCAACATCCGGTGTGATCGTGGCATATCCGCCATCGCTCCACCTAAAGGTCATTTCATAATTACTTCCGTCTGTAAAACCTGTGGTATTAAAAAATTCAAACTTATCTTTTCCATAGCGTCTTACTCTGATGGGTCTGTAGGTAAACTTAACTATGTCCGCTCCCGTAGAAGGTGTCCTGTCCGGATAAAATATTCCGTCTACGCAGAAATTGCCGTCATGCATCCACTCTCCGTGGTCTCCTCCGTATGTATAATTCCCATCATTTTCAAGTACTGCATGATCAACCATTTCCCATACGCATCCTCCCATGAGATTATCGTATGAGAAGATTTCCTGCCAGTAATCCTCTATTCCTCCCGGGCCCACTCCCATTGCATGCGCGTATTCACAGAGGAAATATGGTCTGTCATTGAGTTCCTTAACCTCACATGTCTTTTCACCCACAGCATGTACTCGATCTACCGGCGGATACATCTGGCTGCCTACATCATAAGCCTTACGCCCCGAATGTATACAGCTTTCATAATGAACCGGGATGTCTGTGTGCTGCTTCAGATATTCATATTCTTTATCAGTACAGTAGTCACCGCCGGATTCGTTACCAAGACTCCACATAAATATGCAGGTATGGTTTTTATCTCTTTGATACATTCTTGAAACACGGTCTACATATCTTTCTTCCCATGCCTTATTTTTGGTTATGAGATTATATGTGGGAGGCAGATGCATAAAGAAAACTCCATGAGTTTCTATATCCGCTTCGTCAACAACATAAATACCGAGTTCATCGCAAAGTTCAAGCAGATACGGATCGGGTGGATAGTGACTCGTCCTGATAGTGTCTATGTTAAATTCTTTGCATAATCTTACATCTGTCTCTATTTCTTCAGGAGTCATTGTATACCCTGCGGTAGCACTTGTATCATGATGATTTACACCCTTGAATTTGACAAGCTTGTCATTGAAATAGAACTCACTTCCCTTAATACGTATATCTTTAAATCCTACTCTCAGGTGCACACAGCAGCTTTCGGTAGTAATATAAAGATCGTAGAGGTTAGGATATTCCGCATTCCATTCCCGCGGCTCTAATCCCGTGAAAGCAAACCCGGCATTAAGACCCACCGTTGTCTCTTCGGCCGATACATCTACATTCTCACCTGTCAGTTCCACTTTGACCTTTGTGTCCGAAATCGTACTAACATCCAATGTCAGGTCATACTTCCCGCCAACTTTTACCGTCTTAACCTCAACATCATAAACATCTTCTTTTTCAAATTCATACAACAGAACATCACGAAAAATTCCGTTATTGCGGAACATATCCTGAGCCTCAAGATAGGTACCGTTGCACCATCTGTGCACCACTGCCAGGATTTCATTCTCTCCCTTTGCAATGTAATCGGTAATATCGAATTCAGCCACATTATGACTTCCTTCCGAATATCCCACATAATAACCGTTAATATAAAAATCCAGACAACTTGCTACTCCAAGGAAGGAGATCACTGCCTTGGAAGAAATCTCTTCTATATTAAATCCTGTCCTGTAAACACCGACAAAGTTATATTCATTTTCAGGTGTCTGCCATCTGGGTCTCACCCCAAGATCTGCGCCTCCCCAGGAAAAAGTTTTCCCTACGGCCTCTTCTTTCGGGATTTCGGGAGGATTATAAGGAAACTGGAATCTTGTATTAAGATAAAAAGGTTTGTAATAACCCTGGAACTGCCAACATCCCGGAACTGCCACCTTATCAAAATCCTCTTCCTCCGTATCGAAAACGTCGGGAAGTTCGGAAGGCAGGGGATAAAACTTAAAATCCCATTCCCCGCTTAAAACCCTGACCTTATCCGAAGAGTATCTTTTTTTGGAAAGTTCAACTTTAGATTCACTTTCCTTGTCCTTATACGGAATAAAATAAGCTCTGGCAGGAAGTTTATTATCCTCATATATATTAAAACTATGATAGTTGTATTTATTTATACTGTATTGCATATTACCCCCTATTGTTTAATTAATAAGATCGACTCCCCAAAAAATAAGAGCCGCGTTTTTTACCACAAAATTAACACCTATCACAAGAAGTGCACCCCATAATATAAAATACGGAAATTGATAAGATTGATATTCACCATCATTTTTTGACCGTTTCCGCAGCAGGTATCTGATCAGTGTGTAGATAATATATATAAACGAAACCGCTGAATACAGAACAAACGGATGATAACGAAACGAAGATATAAAATCTCCTCTGAAAAAAGCATATAAAGCCCTTGTACCTCCGCACCCGGGGCAAAACAGGCCTGTCAGTTCATGAAACAGGCATCCATGATAAATAGCCAAAATCCACCTCTATGTCAAGACTGAGTAAAATTGGTTATAGCCCCGCCTTCGCTAATGCGCGGAGCGTTTAACTCAGTCGGAGCTTGTACCCCGACTGAGTATAGTTTGTCATAACCCCCACCTACGCTAACGCTTAGAGGTGGGGGATTTCTCCGACTGAGTTAAACCGGCTTAAAACAAAAATGCGCGATCAATCCAATAAGCAATAAATGTGCCGGATAGAATATGTAGAAAAAGAATTTTAAATTCCTTCCTCTCTGACCATTGTATACCTTCAGGATAAACACGTCCGCAAACGCAAACGCTTCCAAACTGCTTCCCAAAAGGGTAAGACATGAAACAGCCGCCGTTGTTGACCATTCTCTTTTTAATCTCAGCACATAAAAACATGCTATCGTAAGAACTCCCACATGTATGTAATCGGACTTTATGAAATAGGCCGTTCCACAGGCTGCAGCTACCGTAAGCGCATAAATGATCACCGCAAGTATCTGTTTTTCCCCGTTTAATTTTTCTTTGACAGTCTCCATCAGCCAAATCATCAAAAGTCCTATCAAAAGAGTAAAAAACACATTGTTATGATCAGGTTTGTAAATACCTCCCATCAATCCGATATCAAACGGCAACTCGGATATAACAGCAAATATTGCCAATCTCAATGCATATTTAAAACG
>JAILKW010000227.1 GCA_024693455.1 Lachnospiraceae bacterium | reverse complement strand
TAAAGCGGTATAAGCCGGATAAGTTCACTTTTGATGTACTGAAGGATGAATATGGCATATATGCGATCCGAGGACCGAGAGGGATTACGAACAGTCTGAGTGAGGCATTAAAATAAGGTGATATGCGTATATTTGATTTTGAAATAGAATGTAAACTTTAAGTTGTATGGTGATGGGACAGGTATCTATGGTTGCGGGCTCACGTTAGAGAAAAACAAAGCGCTGACTACGATAAGGCGCATAATCGTAAAATGAATATGTGGGCTGATTATTGATTTTTTGAAGCAAGCAGTGCCTTGAGCCGAGCAATCTCTTCATCTTTGCTGGCAAGAGACTGATCCTTTTCAGCGATTGCCTGATCCTTTTCGGCGATAGCACGCTTCTGCTTGGCAATAGTCTTTTCTCTGTCGGTAATGCGGTCGGCCAGATCCTGCTCGCGCAGCAGATAGTCCTCGCGAGCTTCGCATTGCTGTTGGATGCGCTCATCTTCGGAGAGCTGATATAGAGTTGTAGCGGCGGCATTAATATTGATATCCTGTGCAGCAAGCATTTTTATATCCTCCCACGTTTGTGACTTAAAGAGCATCGCCCATTTGTCGATATTATAGCGTTGATCTTCAGGGGTTGCAAGCGAGATGCTGGTGAGATCTACTACACCGATAGTGAGCTTGTCGGTGAAGATATGATGATTCTTGATATCGCACAGCTTGTACGTACTGTAAAAGGCAGGGGAATCTGGAAAGAGAGTAAAGTCGAGAAAACCAATCTGCCATACGGGTTTTATAACGCTGTACTTTTTTCCTTTGTTTAGCTTGGAAAAATTTCGGCAGGCGTAGATAGTAGAGCGTTCGGGCCAGTTAAATTCGTTAACGACTTGCATTTCGAGATTTATCCTGCTTCTGTTGTTGAAAACAACATTAACATCGAGTATGACGGTTTTGTCAGTGATACTCTCACCTGGAAGAATTGGATTTGTGATGGTGACTGGCCCGGTGGCGTTTTTTAAGATTTCGTTTTTGATGGTAAGTGATTTTGATACTTTGTTTGACATAGGATCCCCTTTCCTGATCTGTGAAATCTTACGTCAGAATATAAAAATACAGAGATTTGACAGATCATCCTGCGAAATTTACATGTTATGTGTCAGTGAATGTATGGCTGAATTGCCACTCAGGTTAAGTTTAAGGTAAGTTTAAGGTTAAGATGATGAAAGGGTACATTCTAATTGCTACAAAGGAGGTTTTATGCGACTTGTAATTACTGATACCGGTAATATATGGAATAAGGATAATCCTTTCCTAAAGAAATATAGGAATATTGTTTTGGTTGTTTGTATTGAGGGAAAAGGGGTGACAGACGAATATGAATGTTTTGTTTCACCTTTTAAAGCAACAGGTTTAGGAATGGATCCGTATGGTGATGAAAGTCGAAGATTTAATGCACTCAATTCAGTGAGATCGCAGTTGTGTTCTAAATTATCTTATGGTTATGATGACATTATTTTCCTGACAGATGATGAACCTACTACGCTATATCCTTATTATGCACTTAAGGATTTGCTTGATGATAGTATGCACCTTGTTGCAATGTCGTCATTATATTTCAAACCAAAAAAAATGCGAGAAGGACATAAAAGGATTCTTTCCGACCTGTCAAAACTTGATTCTGTTTTTTATTACGATGCAGATGAAAAATTAAAAGAGGTTGGTGAGAATACAACTATTAGAGAATTTTATGAAATTGCAAAAAATGAATTAGGAGAAATGCTGCCTTGTGTCCTAAAAGGAATAAATCACATGGAAAAGAAGCCTTGCTATTTTGATCTCGCTTCGATGAAGTATATACCCTTAAAAGAGGGTTTTAAAGGTGTTGATATGTTAAGTCAAAATAAAGAAGTGGAAGAGACTGATTATTATAAAAGTGTTCGTGTGGGGCACATGGGGCGTGTTATTCCGCCGTCATATCCCCAAAAAGGCGAAGAAATCAAGGATGAGGTAGAACGGCTGGTTCCAAGACAGGATGGAAAAAAACTTTGTAATCTGTTAAGGGAACAGCGGATAAAACTTGCAAAAGCAAATCATATTGCTTTTGAGAGTGAAGAATGCCCCTCGGTAGGCCCATGTGCAGGAACGTGTGAAAAGTGTGATGAAGAGGCTGCATATCTGCGGGAGAAATTGAAAAAGATTCCGGAGGATCGGCGTGTATATCCAAAATTTAATCCTAACGTGGAGGAGTAAAACATGATAGGCGATATTATGACAATTTCCAGATTGAGAATGGGGACTGATGGAGAAGGCATATCAACACTGGTTACTTTTTTTGACTGTCCGCTTCACTGTAAATACTGTATTAATGATTTTTGCCATGAAGCACGAACCCCTTATGATAATGTTCCCAGAGGAGAATATACCCCGAAGGAACTGGTAAAGATTCTTGAAAAAGATGATATTTATTATAGGATGACCGGCGGTGGAGTTGTGTTCGGCGGTGGTGAACCCTTGCTACAGTCTGCTTTTATTCATGAAGTGTGTAAACTATCGGACCCAAAATGGCAAAAGAGGATTGAAACTTCGCTAAATGTTCCTTGGCGGTGTGTTGAGCCTGTCGTTGATGATATTGATGAATGGATAATTGATGTGAAAGATATGGATAGCAAAATATATGAAAGATATACAGGGGTAGACGATAGATATCTTAAAGATAATATATATAGGCTGAAAGAACTTGTAGATAAATCCAAGTTTCATATACGTGTCCCTAGAATTCCCGGATTTAATGATAAAGAAAACATTAGGTACTCTGTTAAGCGGATAAAGGATATGTTGGGAGTTGAGGCGGAGGTATTTGATTATATTAATTGTCCTAAAAGCAGCAAATACGAAAAAGTTGAGATACCGGATTTCTTAAATAGGCCAAATACATAAAAAATGGTGAATAAAACAAGGTGTATAATCCAATGGAAAGCATGCGTTGACAAACAATTCTATTTCTGATAGTCTACAAATTGTTATTGGTAGTCTGCCAAGAACCGTAACGGGTGTCCGCCCGCTGCGTATACCACAAAATGATAAATATACGATGCCTGGGGCATTCTGAAGATGTCTTTTTGGATTCCTGTAATCCTTTCCATTCTCAAATTTTCTTAGGTCTCAAACAGCATCGGGAAAGGAGAGAGGATGAAATCACAATTACATATACATTGAGAACAGTGTTGAATAGTGCTAAACTGAAAGGAGAAAAGTTATATGGGTGAAAAGGATATAACTGAAAAAGCACTGATATCATGTAACGATGTCTTTGCTGACATAGTAAACAACCTGGTCTTTGGCGGAAAGAAATGCGTTGACGAGGCAGAACTTGAACAAGCGCCGGACAGGGGAGTTTATCGTGGTGACACCGGCTTCCGCGAACTGGAGCGTGATGTGTCAAAGTACTGGAAAGCAAACAATATCCGCATAGCGTTGCTGGGGATAGAAAACCAGACCGTGCCGGAAGACGATATGCCAATACGGGTAATTGGATACGATGGATTGGCATACCGTGACCAGATCAGGTACGAAACTGACGAGAAAGGAATTCGCAGAAAAATAGTAGAGCGATGCCCTGTAATAACTCTTGTGTTATACTTCGGTTATGAGAAGCATTGGGATAAGGCCCGTACACTGCACGAGGCACTTGGTGATACACTTATACCGGAATTGAAGGGGCTGGTGAATGATTATGCGATCAATCTGTACGAGATTGCGTACCTAACAGACGAACAGTTGGAAGGTTTTCAAAGTGATTTCAAGTATGTGGCAGATTACTTTGTACAGAAGCAGAGGACAGGGACTTATACAGGCTCACATGAAGAGATGAAGCATGTCCGTGAGGTACTGCAGCTTATGTCAGTACTGACCGGGGACAACAGATTTGCTTCAGTGACAGAGAAAGAAAATGGGGAATGCGAGAAAGGAGAAATTCATAATATGTGTGATGTTTTGGATGCAATCGAAAAGAAGGGATATGATAAGGGTGAGGCATCGCAAGCTAAAAATGATGCGATAGGGATGTATCGAAAAGGACTTGATACAACCGATATTGCCGAAATTACAGGCAACAGTACTGAGACAATCATTGGCTGGCTGGATGAGGCAGGAGTGTTATAGAGCCTAAGTGCTTAAGATATGTTTCTGCACGTTCCATAAGTGCTGCAGTTAATGACAGTACTGACCGGGGACAACAGATTTGCTTCAGTGACAGAGAAAGAAAATGGGGAATGCGAGAAAGGAGAAATTCATAATA
>JAILKW010000194.1 GCA_024693455.1 Lachnospiraceae bacterium | reverse complement strand
TAAAGCTATTGCCGATGCAACCCCCGGCAAAAAGACTTTTGCCTGCCTTCTCGTGGATAAGGAAGAGATAGGCAGTGTGGGAGCTACCGGAATGGAAAGCAGGTTTTTTGAAAATACGGTTGCCGAGATATTAAACGCAATGGGAGATTATTCGGAACTTAAGGTCAGAAGAGCACTTCCAAATTCAAAAGCGCTTTCTTCTGATGTTTCCGCAGCATACGATCCCAATTATCCTTCCGTTATGGAAAAGAGAAATTCATGCTATTTTGGTGGAGGACTTGTATTTAATAAGTATACGGGATCCAGAGGAAAAGGCGGAAGTAATGATGCATCTGCTGAATTTATGGGAGAGATTCGCGGAATGCTTGATTCCGAGGAAGTCGTATATCAGACTGCAGAACTTGGTAAGGTAGACGCCGGCGGCGGCGGAACGATCGCATATATACTCGGAAACTACGGAATGAATGTAATAGACAGCGGAGTAGCTGTTCTTAACATGCATGCGCCCTGGGAGATCATTTCAAAAGTAGATCTCTATGAGGCATATCTTGGGTACATGGCATTTTTAAAGCATGCATAAAGCATGACGGGGGAGATTATGGAAGAAAGCAGGATACGTCTGATACGCAGGTTTTTGGATGTTGACGGAATGATAAAGTTAAATGAGCCCCTTTCTTTGCACACCAGTTTTGGAGTAGGAGGACCGGCGGAGGTTTTTCTTTCGGTTTCAAGGGGCGAGCTCATGAGGCTCGTCCCTTTTCTGTATAAGAATAACGAACCTTTCACACTTCTTGGAAACGGAAGCAATGTCCTTGTGTCCGATAAAGGACTTCCCGGACTTGTGCTTTGTATAGCAGACAGGATGTCCGAAATTGAAGTTAAAGGAAAAACGATAAGGGTTCAGGCAGGGGCGCTGCTCCCGCGGGTGGCGCAGATCGCTGCACAAAACGGTCTGGGAGGACTTGAGTTTGCATCGGGTATTCCCGGAACAATAGGCGGAGCAACGGTAATGAATGCCGGGGCCTACGGTGGAGAGATGAAGGATGTGATCAAATCGGTAAACGTGATCCTTTCAAAGGGAGGGATCAGGATCCACAAAACCGGCGATTGTGAATTCGGTTACAGGACCAGTCGGTTTCTGGGAAATAACGAGGAGATCATTACAGATATCACATTTGAACTTGAAGAAAAAGATGAAGAAGAAATAAATGAGAAGATGAATGAATTCAGGGCCAAGCGGTCTTCTTCGCAGCCGATCGATAAAAGAAGTGCGGGGAGTACTTTTAAAAGAGTAGCTGCTGATAATGATGAGACGGCTTTGGCAGAGGACAGAAGGCCGGCCTGGCAGCTTGTGGATGCGGCGGGCTGTAAGGGACTTACGCTCGGAGGAGCAAAGGTTTCTGAAAAGCACTGCGGTTTTGTTATAAACGACGGAGGCGCAAGCGCATCGGATATTTACCGGCTTATCGAGACGGTAAAAGAGAGGGTGAAGGAAAACAGCGGAGTTGAGTTGACCTGTGAGATCAGGATGTTAGGAGATTTCTCATGAAGTTATTGATTCTTACCGGAATGTCAGGATCCGGAAAACATACGGCTTTTAAGGTGTTGGAGGATATCGGATATCATTGTGTGGACAATCTTCCGGTTGCTCTTCTTAAGGATTTCATCGAGCTTGCAGCCAGAAAAGGGGAAGAGATGAGTCGCGTCGCTGTAGGTATAGATATCCGTAACGGTGATTCCATTAGTGAATTACAGGATATTTTGGACGAGCTGGAAAGTGACGGAAAAGGTTTTGATATTCTTTTCATGGATGCCGATGATGAGGTGATACTACGCAGATATAAGGAAACAAGGAGAACGCCGCCACATTCCAACGGAGAGAGGATAGAAGAGACTCTTAAAAAAGAAAGAAAGATAATGCATTTTCTTAAGGAGCGCGCAACCTACGTAATAGACACTACCCATCTTTTGACAAGAGATCTTCGTGAAGAAATGTCTAAAATTTTCACAGACAATGCCGAATATAAGAGCCTTTTTGTTACGGTTCTTTCTTTTGGATTTAAATACGGGATCCCGACAGATGCGGATCTGGTATTTGATGTTCGTTTTTTGCCTAATCCCTATTACATAGAGGAGCTTAGGCCTCTTACCGGAAATGATGAAAAGATACGTTCCTTTGTTTTAAGAGACGATACGGGAAAACAGTTTGTGGAAAAGATGACGGACCTTATAGGTTTTCTTATACCCCAGTATATTTCCGAGGGAAAGAATCAGCTTGTGATCTGTTTTGGGTGTACGGGCGGAAAACACAGGTCCGTAACCATGGCAAACGAGATTTACGAGAAGCTTTGTGAATATAAAGATATTGGAGTCAGGATAGAACACAGAGATATCAATATAAAAAAATAGGAGGAAAAAATGTCTTTTTCCGGACAGGTTAAAGCGGAATTATATAAGGTTTTACCGCGTTCAAGACACTGTCAGATTGCGGAAATTGCGGCTATTATTTCTTTTTTGGGCAAATTGCGCAAAAAAACAGAAAAAAACACGATTTCTTTGGAGACCGAAAATGCCGATATTTCCCAAAAATGCTTTACTTTACTAAAAAAAACTATTAGTATGGATTGGTACGGGGTTTCGGGATTCGCGGATCTTGAGAGTGAAGAGTTGATCGACATGCTTAAGATAAGCGGGGACGAATTGTATCCGGTTGACGAGAGAATAATACAACAACCGTGCTGTAAGGCGTCTTTTTTGCGAGGTGCGTTTTTGGCAGCCGGTTCGGTAAGCGATCCTTCAAAGGCATATCATTTTGAGATAGTTTGCCGCAGTGAAAAACAGGCAAAACAGCTGGTACGTATTTTTAACAGTTTTGAACTTCCTGCAAAGGTTGTTGTACGAAAAGACAGGTCTGTCGTATATTTGAAAGAGGGTTCCCATGTTGCGGATGCTCTTGGATATATGGGGGCTCCCAAATCTCTTATGGATCTTGAGAATATCAGGATACTTAAGGATATGCGAAACGATCTGAATCGAAAGGTCAATTGTGAGACAGCCAATATATCAAAAACAGTGAGTGCTGCTTACAGACAACTCGAGGATATTAAGCTTCTTGAGGAAAAGGGAGTTTTGAAAGAACTTCCGGTTAATTTAAAAGAAGCAGCACAGCTAAGGATTGATAATCCCGATCTCTCACTCGGAGAACTCGCCGAATTATGTGATCCGCCTGTAGGTAAATCAGGCATGAATCACAGATTTAGGAAGTTGGCGTTAGAAGCTGATAAGCTTAGGAATTAGATTAGTGTTAGGAGGATTTATAATGAAGAAAAATGTTGTCATTCATATGTCAAATTCAATGGAGGCAACGCCGATAGCTCATCTTGTTCAGTTGGCAAACCAGTTTGAAAGTAAAGTATATTTTGAGATGGATACAAAAAAAGTAAATGCAAAGAGCATCATGGGAATGATGAGTCTGGTGCTTTCATCAGGTGATACTATAACTATTGACGCTGAAGGCGATGATGAAGAGAACGCAGTTCTTGAAATAGAAAAGTTTCTTACAGCAGTATGAAAAAACGATTATTATTCATATACAATCCCTTCGCGGGTCGCGGACTTATAAGACAAAATGTATCTGATATCATAGATGTTTTTGTTAAGGCCGGATTTGACGTCGGAGTATATCCGACTCAGGCTCAGGGGGATGCGGTTAATTACACGATAGATAATTGCGAAGAGTATGACAGAGTGGTCTGTGCCGGCGGAGACGGTACACTCGATGAGGTTGTCAGCGGGATAATGAGAGCCGGAGTAAAGGTTCCCATTGGATATATTCCTGCCGGAAGCACCAATGATTTCGGAAATTCACTCGGAATAGATAAAAATATCTTAAACGCTGCGCAGATAGCTGCCAATGGAAAAGAATTTGCGATAGACATAGGAAAGTTTAATGATTTATATTTTGTGTATGTCGCAGCATTCGGGATTTTTACGGAAGTCAGTTATCAGACTCCTCAGGAGATGAAGAATGTTTTCGGACATGCAGCATATCTTCTTGAGGCGGTAAAACAGCTTTATGATATTGCTTCATATAAGATTCAGGTAAGGTGCGCAGGCGAGGTTATTTACGGAGATTTTATCTACGGAATGATCACAAATGCAAAGTCTGTCGGTGGGATCAAAGGAATTATTCCCGGAGATGTATCTCTTTCGGACGGTATGTTTGAGATCACCCTGGTAAAAAAGCCGCAGAATCCTATCGAGCTTAATGAGATAATAGGATTTCTTTCGGGATTCAATAACGATACAAATCTGGTTTATTCCATTCAGGCATCGGAAATACAATTTACGTCAATGGAAAATATTCCATGGACTTTGGACGGGGAATACGGAGGAAGCACCTCCAATGTGATCATCAAAAATGAAGATCGCGCAATAAACATTTTAGTTGAATAAAGAAGAAGATTAGGATATAATTCTTCTTGTTGGAAATTAAACAAAATTCAGATGGGAGGTTATCAACTATGTTAGTTTCTGCAAAAGAGATGCTTGATAAAGCAAAGGCCGGTCATTATGCGGTTGGTCAGTTCAATATTAATAACCTTGAGTGGACAAAGGCTATTCTTCTTACAGCTGAGGAGACAAAGTCACCTGTTATTCTCGGTGTTTCCGAGGGAGCAGGAAAGTATATGTGCGGTTTTAAGACCGTAGCAGCTATGGTTAAGGCTATGGATGAGTCACTCGGAATTACAGTTCCCGTAGCTCTTCACCTTGATCACGGTACATATGAAGGAACAAAGGCTTGTATCGAAGCAGGCTTCACATCAGTTATGTTTGACGGTTCTTCATATGAGATCGATGAGAACGTAGCTAAGACTACAGAGCTTGTTAAGCTTGCTCATGACAACGGAATTTCAATCGAAGCCGAGGTTGGAGCTATCGGTGGAGAAGAAGACGGTGTTATCGGTAAGGGCGAGTGTGCTGATCCCGATGAGTGCAAGAGAATCGCAGATCTCGGAATTGATATGCTTGCAGCAGGAATCGGAAACATCCACGGCGTATATCCCGATAACTGGGAAGGACTTTCATTTGATACACTTGATGCTATTCAGCAGAAGACAGGTACAATGCCTCTCGTTCTTCACGGTGGTACAGGTATACCTGATGATATGATCAAGAAAGCTATTGATCTTGGTGTATCAAAGATAAACGTTAATACAGAGTGCCAGCTTGTATTTGCTGAAGAGACACGTAAGTATATTGAGGCAGGTAAGGATAAGCAGGGTAAGGGATTTGATCCTCGTAAGCTTCTTGCTCCCGGTGTTGAGGCAATCAAGGCTAAGGTTAAGGAGAAGATCGAACTCTTCGGATCAAACGGCAAAGCGTAATGTTTGGGGTGTCCTTTTAAGGGCACCCTTTTTGGAAGGAAAAATTATATGGAAAAGATCAACGTAGCAGAGATTTTCGGAGAAAACGTTTTTAACGATGAGACAATGCGGGAGCGTCTCCCTAAGAAGACTTATCAAAAGTTAAAGGAGACGATCAGAGAAGGTAGAGATCTTGATGCCACCACTGCCGATGTGGTAGCACATGAGATGAAGGAGTGGGCTATAGAAAAGGGCGCCACTCATTACACACATTGGTTTCAGCCGCTTACCGGAGTTACAGCTGAAAAACATGATTCATTTATTTCTGCACCAATGAAAAACGGAAAGGTGCTTATGAGCTTTTCGGGTAAGGAGCTTATAAAGGGTGAACCGGATGCTTCGTCCTTTCCTTCCGGAGGCCTTAGAGCTACGTTTGAGGCCAGGGGATATACTGCCTGGGATGCGACTTCGCCTGCCTTTGTAAGACAGGATGCGGCAGGTGCCACACTTTGTATTCCCACCGCTTTTTGCTCTTTTACCGGAGAGGCGCTGGATCAGAAAACGCCGCTTCTGCGCTCAATGGAGGCCATTAATACTCAGGCACTCCGACTTGTAAGACTGTTCGGAAACAATACGTCTACAAGAGTTACTCCGTCGGTCGGAGTTGAACAGGAGTACTTCCTTATTGACAGGAAGGATTTTCTTGCAAGAAAGGATCTGGTATATACCGGCAGAACTCTTATTGGTGCCATGCCTCCAAAAGGTCAGGAGATGGACGATCATTATTTTGGAGCTATAAGAGAAAGGATCGCCTCCTTTATGAAGGATGTTAACATAGAGCTCTGGAAGCTCGGTGTTACGTCCAAGACACAGCATAACGAGGTGGCTCCCGCACAACACGAACTTGCGCCCATATATGAAGAGGCGAATGTTGCGGTAGATCATAATCAGCTTATTATGGAGACTCTCAAAAAGGTGGCATACAGACATGATCTTCAGTGCCTCCTTCATGAGAAACCTTTTGCCGGAGTGAACGGATCGGGTAAGCATGACAACTGGTCTCTTGTAACAGATGACGGGATCAATCTTCTTGATCCGGGAGTTACTCCTCATGATAACATTCAGTTCCTTCTGGTTCTTTGCTGCGTCCTTAAGGCAGTTGATGAACATGCGGAATTGTTAAGAGAATCGGCAGCGGATTACGGTAACGATCACAGACTTGGCGGAGATGAAGCACCGCCATGCATAATTTCGGTTTTCCTTGGAGAGCAGCTTCAGGACGTACTGACACAGCTGATATCAACAGGTACTGCAACACACAGTATTGAAGGTCAGAAACTGGATACGGGTGTTAAGAGTTTACCTGATTTTATGAAGGATGCTACAGACCGAAATCGGACAAGTCCGTTTGCGTTTACGGGAAATAAATTTGAATTCCGTATGGTAGGTTCGGAGGACTCTGTCGGTGAACCCAACATAGTATTGAATACTATAGTTGCCGAGGCATTTTCCGATGTATGCGACGAACTTGAAAAAGCAGAAGATTTTGAAGTTGCGGTTCATGACATGATCAAGCGTTTGGCGAAGGATCATCAGAGGATTGTATTTAACGGTAACGGATATTCGCCCGAATGGGTTGAAGAAGCCGAAAAGAGAGGGCTTTTAAATATTACCAACATGGTAGATGCCATTCCGGCTCTGATCTCGGAGAAGTCGGTAAAGCTGTTTGAGAAGTTTGGTGTATTTACAAGGACCGAGCTTGAGTCCCGTGCAGAGATTGAATATGAGATATATGCCAAGAAGAGCAATATCGAAGCAAAGACAATGAGGGATATAATAAGAAAACAGATCATCCCTTCAGTGATCGGATATACTACCGATCTTGCCAATTCGATCAATGCTGTCAGGGCTGCAGTGGATGCTGATGTAAGTACTCAAAGTGAGATGCTTATCGAAGTTTCGGATCTGCTTTCCGATACAAGGGTGGCACTTGCCAAACTTGAAGATGAAACCGAAAAGGCCAACAGTCATAAGGATCAAAAAGAAAGGGCTGTTTATTTTAGAGATCATGTAGTACCTGCAATGGCGGCACTCAGGACTCCCGTGGACAGACTGGAGATGCTTGTTGACAAATCGTCATGGCCTATGCCTTCCTACGGCGATATGATATTTGAAGTATAAAAACAGGGTGAATGATGGTTGAGATTATCTCGAGATCATTCACCCTTTTATTGTAGTTATGCTTTTGCAAAATGTTCTTTCATTGCTTTAAAGGTTTCTTCCGAAACATAATGTTCCACTCGGCATGCATCTTTTGCAGCAGTTTCTTCCGACACGCCGATCCTGATAAAAAGATCTGTCAAGAACTGGTGTCTTTCGTACATGGTTTCGGCAATTTCACGGCCCAGGGAGGTCAGAGTAATATGCTTTTCGGAATCGATGTCGACATATCCGTTCTCTTTGAGTTG
>JAILKW010000189.1 GCA_024693455.1 Lachnospiraceae bacterium | reverse complement strand
AAGCATTTCACTGTCTTCAATAACCGAATCTGAAACTACTTCTTCAACAACAAATACTTCCTGACTGTCTTCAATATCGTCTTCAACTATCTCACAGTGATCTTCTTCACTGTCCTTTACTACTACCTTTATCTTTTCTTCTTCCTTCTTTTCCTTGGAGTCCGAATCATCGTTTGTTGAAGATGATGTTGTAGTAGTCGTTGTAGTTGTTGTAGTGGTTGCGGATGATGTGGAAACATTCTCCTCTGCCTCTACCGAAGTAGATGTGCTGACATTGGTATCTGCAGCCGAATCAGTAACTGCACCGCCCGTACTTACGTCATTGCCACCTGATGTGCTTCCCTGACGTTCTCTTGCGGTATTGTACTTTAAGATGTCTCCGACATTCTCTGCGTTGATAGTAAACCTTACGATGCCTGTTGATGCCGGTGCTATTTCACATTCGTCAAATACTATTACAAGATTACCGTTAACATCAAAATAGAAATTCGTATCATCAGAAACTGTTTTGAAATAACTCTCATCGCCGTACTGCATAGCCTCTGCTTTGGAGAAGTATTTCTCGGGTTCAGACGCTATCTTTTTATTTATGATCCTGTTGATCACATTGGTATAATCCGATCCGTCAACAAACACATCCGAAAGCTTTGCAACTTTACCGGTGTTCTTATCTATATGATAATATCTTTCAATCGTGGTACCGTCTGCCTCGGAAATCTCAATAAACATTCCGAGTGTGAACCAGTCGTTATTATCCGTAACAACCCTGTTTTCGGAATGCATTCCGAAATATCCGTTAGAAGCTGCATCCTTCTTATATTCTGCTAAAAGAGTATTGATGTACTTTTCGGAAAGATCGCTAACCTCTTCTACGGATTCCTTGATCTCCTCGGTAACCTTCTTCTCTTCTTTGTCGACCTTACCGGTCTCTTCCGAAGTCTCATTATCTGCAACTTCAACAGCGTCCTCGGATACAACAGGCTCTGTCTCTTCCTTGGTATCCTCCTTCGCAACCTCAACCTTCGGTACGTCAACGTCTACATCAGTCTTTTCATCCTTAACCTCGTAATTACGAACCGTAACCACCTTGATAAGACCACCTATCAAAGGCATGTTTCCCATAGCGGTAGCTACATTCGAATCAGAGTTCGGCAAGACAAAAATAGCAGCCGCAGCTGCTGTGGCAATAGCAGTATTTCTGACAATACTGATCACCTTTCTCCTATGTGCAGCGGCCTTTGCCTCCTCCATAGAAGCCTGCATCCTCTCAAGTAACTCTGCCGGGGGCTGGAGGGATTCATATTCTTTTTTTAATTCAAAAAATTCATCTTTGCGCGTCATAGCTTTAGCCCTCATCACCTAAATCTAATTTTAATTTGCGAAGTGCGCGATACAATCTGCTCTTCACAGTACTAAGATTTTCCCCTAGCATATTAGAAATACTGTTTAGATCTAAATCTTCAAAAAATCTAAGTTCTATTATCGAACGATCCTTAGGATCCAGATGCTCCAATGCCTCTCTTAAATCCAAATCCGCAAATTCCGTCTCGTATGATGCATCCTCATCTGCTATCTCCTGCTCAAACCTACTGGACTTTCGCAAGACTTCCATGGCTGCATTAATCACTATTCTGCCTATCCAAGTATCCACATATTCCGGATTTCGAAGCTTTGAAGCATTGTAAATCGCTTTGTACGAGGCCTCCTGAACAACATCCATCGCATCAGCCTCATTCCGCACATAGCTATAAGCCATTCGATAATACTTCTGATATCCTGCCAGCAAAGCATCACTGACAATCTTCTCTTTATTATCTGATTTCAAGCTTTACCCCTTTGTCACTATTTAGACGAACCACAGGTTTAAAAAGTTTCATCATTTTACAAGAAATTCTAATGGATTATTAATAAAAAGTGCATTAAGGAATGAATTTGAAGTAATTTCATTCATAAATGACTGTCCTCTCGGAGTTGCAGCAAAACATATAACCAGATCCATAGCAACCCAAATGATCAAAAGTGCACATAAAACTCCCCATAAGCCTCCCAGGATCCGGCTTGTTTCGCCTATAACAGGGGCATCATTCAGTGCATTTACGATAAGCCCCAAAATCCTGGTAAGGAGCAATGACAGAATGAGTACCAGTAAAACAGAAATTCCTTTTACCATCATATTCGCGATCGGCGTAGCTGCCGTATCCGCAATGGTAGCATTGATCTGTGATACAGCTTCTATTCTGGCATCTATACTTTCTTCATCCTGTCCTTCGGGAATATCTATTTTTTGTATATCATTAACATTGGCTGCATCCGATATCGCTCTCATCATCAACCAGGGAATATCCATATCGATGGCGTCAAACAGATCTCCAACGGATTCAGGATCGGATATGGCATGATCTATGGCTTCATCAGCCATCTCGGCCGAAGTTTCATTTTCATTTTCCATGGCGATGAGTCCGTTTTGAACGTGATCATACACCGCATTGTAAAATTTTTCGTATATCGGCCCCTTCATAAGGCTTTCTTTCACGAACGGTGTCCCGAAATAAATAAGTCCTATGATCAGGACCCATGTAATAACTCCGAAAACAACTCCCAGAATCCCCTTCCTGACACCGATAATAATACTAATTATGAAAACCGCTATTGTAAAGATCAAAAAGACATTACTCATCGAACACCTCAACCAGTCTCTATCCCCGTTTATATTATTTTAAAACTATTCGGGAAGCCCTTCCTTTTTCTACGAGAAAATAATTTCTCATCCCCTCTTCGGGGAAAAATGCCAGATATCCATCAGAAAAAATATAATGGAATCTCCTTGTTCCAAACGTATTGAAGACAACAAGTTCTTCCCCGTTTGAAATCATAGTATCTCCGTTAGATGCTATATAGCAGGTATTGTACGGAATACTTATACTTTTTTCGAATTGTCTTTTTCCATGAGAATCATATACAGTTAAATCATTGTGTCCATCGGAGCCCTTGGTGATCACACCGAACGTTTCACTGCCTGTCATGACACTTCTGATATCACTTTTTACCTTTATGCGATTTGACGCATCAGGTTTTTCCGCTGCAGAATATATAACTATCTCACTTTCCCCGTAAGCAACGGCTCTGCCGTCATCAAAAAACCGTATCTCAGGAAAAACCGTACCTATATAATTAAAAGACGCAATAACATTATCCTTGGCTGTACTACCTGTTTTACCGAAATCATAAAATATTATCTGCGCGGAATTATTACCGTTGTTAAGTCCGATAAGAGATACCGCAAGTCTTTTACCATCCGGTGATATCGCTATTGCGATCGGATAACCGGTCTTTTCAAGATGAACCTGTCCACTTGCGACAAGTCCTCCGTCTGCTTCGTATACGTTCAAATATCCCGTATTATTATCCTGCATCAAAACAGCAACTATACCATTTTTAGCTATATCTGCCCGTACAATAGGTAAGGTCGTAGAGATTTCTCCCTGCGACCCTTTATTTGTCATGACAGTTAATCTGGTACCGGATTTATCGTAAATCAGAAGCTCTTCTCCGTTTACAACGGCGCAGGGCGACTGCATATCATAAGTCTCTGACCAGATGACTTCGCCGTTAAAGTCGCTGTATGTGGCTCCGTCCCTGCTGTATGATAACAATCCGTTTGAAAATTCTTTGTATTTGCTCTGCGCGCTTCCGTCAAGATCGATCGTACTCCTTACGGAGAAATCGCTGAATTGTCCGAAAATCCGAAACAAAACAACGCCAAGTATCACGCTGATAATTATCAGTATTCCAATGACGATCCAAAGTCTGCGCAAGTTCTTAATTTTTTCAAGGAAGGAAAGCTCCTCGCTTTCCTCCTCCTGAACGTAATCACTCATGCGTTTTTCCTATATTAAAATGTGAATACAGCTACTCCGTAAGGTGCCAAAGGATAAGCTACGGAATACGGCTGATCGTCACATTCCTTTTTCTCCGGTGTATACGTTGTAGGTCGTTTTTCTTCTGTTCCACCGTAACGAACATCCTCACTGTTAAGGAGAAGCTTTAATTTCTTGTTCTCAGGTACACCCACGCGATAGTCATCATATGCCATGGGAGTAAAGTTGCAAACAAACAGAAGATTCTTTTTACCGTTAGCTGCCTTTCTTACAAAGGAGAAGATGCTTCTGAAATTGTCGTTTGCATTTATCCATTCAAATCCTGCCCAACTTATATCCTGCTCATAACATGAGGGATATTTGTTGTAAATATGAAGAAGATCTTTAACCCAGTTCTGAACTCCCTTATGATTCGGGTTGTCGAGCAGATACCAGTCAAGCTCTCTTTCTTCGCTCCACTCCTGAACCTGGGCAAACTCCTGACCCATGAAAAGAAGCTTCTTGCCGGGATGTCCGATCATAAATGCATATCCTGCTTTGAGGTTCTTGAATTTATCGATCTCATAACCGGGCATCTTGTTGAGCATTGAACATTTAAGATGTACTACCTCGTCGTGAGAAAGTACAAGAATGTATTTCTCGTACTCATTATAACTCATCGCAAAAGTCATCTTATTATGATTGTCTTTGCGGAAATAAGGATCCAGCTTCATATAATCAAGGAAGTCATGCATCCATCCCATGTTCCATTTATAAGAGAAATTAAGTCCATCCTCTTCCACACTGCCTGTTACCTTAGGCCATGCGGTAGACTCTTCCGCTATCATGATAACTCCGGGATAACGTCCCGTCATAAGTGTATTGATATGCTTGAAAAACTCAATTGCTTCAAGATTCTCGTTGCTGCCATACATATTGGCAACCCACTGTCCGTCCTGTTTACCGTAATCAAGATAAAGCATGGAAGCAACAGCATCTACACGAAGTCCGTCGATATGATAATTCTCAACCCAGTTAATGGCACTTCCTATAAGGAAGTTCTTGACCTCGCTCTTGCCGTAATCAAATATCTTTGTACCCCAATCAGGATGCTCTCCCTTTTTGGGATCTGCATATTCATAAAGCGCCTGTCCGTCGAAATCGGCAAGTCCGTATGCATCTCTTGGGAAATGAGCCGGAACCCAGTCAAGGATAACTCCTATACCCTTTTTATGAAGAGTATTTACAAGATACATAAAATCCTTGGGTGTTCCGTATCTGGAAGTGGGTGCATAATAACCCGTAACCTGATATCCCCATGAACCGTCAAAAGGATATTCGCTGATTCCCATAAGCTCGACATGAGTATATCCCATATCCTTGACATACTCAGCCAACGAATCGGCAAACTCTTTGTAAGAATAAAAACCTTCATCCGCTCTGTTGGGATGTCTCTTCCATGAACCCGGATGAACCTCATAAATGGCCATCGGTCTCTCATAATAGGGAACCGGTGACTCCATATTTTTCATCCATGTATTGTCCGTCCACTTAAAGCCGTCAATATCGTAGATCCTTGATGCTGTTCCCGGACGAAGCTCGGCATATTTTGCGTAAGGATCTGCCTTGTACAGTTTCTGACCGTTTGCTGTGTAGATAAGAAATTTGTACAATTCACCTTCATTAGCCTCGGGAATAAAGGCCTCATACACACCTATCTCTTCAGGTGCAACCCTTTCCATTGGATTGGCTTCCTCATCCCATCCGTTGAAATCTCCTATAACGTAGACCTTTGATGCATGAGGTGCCCAAACATCAAAATAATAACCTTTTTTGCCTTTTAATTCTCCTTTGTGAACCCCCAGTTTGCGGAAAATCTCATAATGTGTTCCCTGTCCGAATAAGTAGGCATCCAGTTCTGTAAAATTACTCATTAATAATCCCCTTTCATACAAAGTCTTTTTCTATCAGAATGCGATTTCCGCTGTCGTCCTTTGACCTTGGAGAAAGCAGTCCAAATAACCCGCTGTTTCTATCCTTAGCATGTGAAAGTGCATCCTCTAATATGTTTCTGACAGTAGTAATATTTATCGGCATAGACCCCTGGTGCTGAATAATATTTATCTTGTCATACAAGGCAAGTACTGCCATATCATCCATGCTATAACCCTGATCACGGATGTAAACTTTACCGAAATTGACCAATTCGTCTATGGACATATCCGGTATTTCTATTCTCTCCGTAAACATCTCTATAAGCTTTTGCGAAATAGCCCTAAGACGTCTGTATCCCGTATCCTTATCCTCTAAGATCACAAGTGTTCCCGACTTGTCATTTTCCATGAGAAGTGAAAGATTAACAGCCGTATCCCTGTTTAAGTCTCCGGCTTCTTCTATTATCAAACAACCGCCGGAAATCTTTTCATATAAGGCACGAATATCTTTTTGATTTAGGTTGGATGCCGTGATCCTTCCCGTAATGCCGGAAAGTCCTCCCGTATCCATCCTGATTATCTCTATAAGGTCAGCCGCAAGCGTGGTCCTTCCGGAACCGCCCTTACCGATTATCATTATATTTCCGTAAGATGATCTGTCCTGCTTCCTGATCCTCTCCTCTGCGCCGCTAATAGCAAGATAAAGTGATTCTTCCATCCCTCTTACGGGAGCAAAGTAGGAAAGTATCTGCCTTTGAACATCTGTAAGTTTGGCAGGATTCTTAGGCGCATTTAAAACCCTCTTGGGAGATTTATCAAGAAATACTCCTGCTTCTCCATCAGGAGACATCTGGTCCTGCGAGAGTGATTCTAATCCCTTAAACTCTTTTGTCCTTGCAAACTCAACAGGATCGTATTCAATCTTGGGAAGAGGTATAGTGTCGGACTGAACCTCAACAGATGCGTAATCTGCCGGATCGCTCTTTTCCAGAACGGGCTCCGAATATACTCTTTCCTCCTGTTTATCCTCAGCCACTTTCCTCTTGGGGGAAACCTTAATCACCCTGCTTACTGCAGAATTGTCTGCCGCCTCTTTTGGCTCAGACTCAATCGGCCCGGTCTCATTTATCGCGGACTCCTTTGCTTTCCCGGTTTCCGCTGTATCTAAAGACCCGGCTTCTGTTTCAGCTTCTGTTTCGGGTTCTGTTACTGTATCATCCGAAGCCTCAGCTTTGGATTCATCTTCTGTTTCTTCTTCAACCGATGTATTTTCAAATTCATCAAAACCTACGGCTTTTATAGCAGCTGCAAGTGAAGCTTCCAGATTCTGCGTCATGCTAAGCGGTTTTTCTTCTTTGTTTTCAGACTCCTTGCCAATAGCCGCCGTAGCTTTTTCTATGGCATCATCCTCATCTGTATCATCTTCTTCGGATGCCTGTACGGCTTCGGGGGAAACTATAGGACCTGTCTCCTGTCTTTCCACTTCCTTTTTAGCCTCATATAAAGGCCAAAGTCCGATCTCCGGATCCTCAAGTTCCTCAATGGGAACGTGATCTTCTTTAGGTTTTGAAACCTCTTCCTTATCGGACTCATCTGCGTCAGATGCTTCTTCGGTTTCTTCCTGCATCCTTTCTATCTGTTCCTGAAGGATGTCATTAACATCAGCGATCGTCTCACCAAGATACTGTTCTTTAAGAAGAGTCTCCGGTGCAACACCTGCTTCGAGCCTGGGGCCGACATCAACAAGCCTGTCCATGATCTGGTTGGCTTCTTCAAGAGCTTTCGCCTTGGCAAGCTCCATTTTTCGCTTCTCAGCGTCCATAAGAGCAGCCTCTGCAGCTCTTCTTGTCTTCTCCCACTCCTCCATGACCTCACTGATGGTCATCTGGCCTGCAACCTGCTCCTCCATCTCGGAATATTCGGGAAGTTTCATGCTGTATTGGCCATCGTGCTCCACTGCAAGATATTCGTTAAAAACATCACGGAGTGTATCATCAAAAGCATCCTGCTCTTTTTTGTCTTCTTCGGGAGTAACCACTATAGGACTCGTACCTGTACCTGTAGCGGTAAGATAAGGGATCTCTTCAACCAGACCCTTTATCATCTCCATATTCTCGGTGATCTCGCCCGCTTCCGTAGCCTGCATGATCTCCTCGATATTCTTTTTTATCTCAGCCTGCAGATTAACTGTGTTAAATCTGTCTGTGGAAAGTTCAACCCTGGGGATCGTGATCGTATGAGAAAGGATCTCATCCTTTCCACTGTCCTCGGGCCTGATCTCTGTCAGGTTATCCTTGCTATGCTGGAAAGCTCTGTATTTATCTTCCTGGTCTTTGTCCAGGGGATGGTAGATCATCTTAAGTTCGAGAGCCTTTTCAACGTAAGGACCCTCTCCAAACCAAAGAACGATCTCATCACACATATTGATACATTTATCTACCTGAGATGTCTGTCTGTAAAGGCATGCAAGTTCAAAAGCCCACTCCTCCATAAAGTCATGACTTTTAAGTTCCTCAAGCGTAGAAATAAGTGTATATGCATCAACGTTTTTGGCACACTGGATCTTATATTTGATCACGTATTTAAGACTATCGTGAGGAGCGATCTCTACAAACTCATCGTAATATTCTTCGGCTTCCGAAATATCTCCAAGCTTTAACGAAAGAAGAGCCAGCCTGTATATGATCATCCTTCCAATGGGAGACCTGTCATGTGCGGTCTCCAAAAGTTCCCTTGCATCCTCGGGAGCATCGGCTTTTTCATATATGTCGCTAGCTAAAAGCAACGTATTGACGTTACGGATCTTCTTCCAATTTATGCCGTCTAAGATATCAAGTGCCTGTTCTTTTCGGCCTCTGTCTATCAGCCTCTCAATCTCTTCAAGCTGTCCTTTTATCTCCGACTTTTCCAAAACATGTCTCCTCTATACAACATTTGTATATCACATTTAGTCTACCATAGACGCATGATTCTTTCAAGATTGCGTTCCCATTTGACCTGCCGCTAAAGCAGGCCGGATCACTAACCTCTGTAATAATTTATAAGACAACCATCCAGAATTATCTGTCTTTCGTCATCCGTCAGATCTCCGAGTGTTACGGTAAATTCTTTAAGTCCTTCGGGCTTTACAACATAAGCCTTAATATTCTCTGTCTTGTCCGAAACAGCTGCCTTAATACCGGGAACGAAAATATAATCTCCGTTTGCGAAAGGAAGTTCTCCATCCTCAATAAGGAAGGGAAGCATACCCCAGTTTATAAGATTGGATCTGTATCTTTTTGTAGCATACTCGTTAGCTATATTTGCCCAGCCTCCGAGGACCTTCTGGCATGATGCAGCCTGTTCTCTTGCAGAACCGTCTCCGGGTTTTACAGCAAAAATAGTACTTCCTATCCCGATATTTGATCTGTTCACATCAGGATAAGTCTCTCTTACCTTGTCAATAACATCATGGAACTCAGGCAATGCCTCTCCGGGACAACTGTCCGCTTCAACTGCCTTTTGAGCCTTCTGAACTTCCTTTGCCCTTCCCACATACTCAGGATCCTTACGTGAAAGAGTAAACTCTGCAAGCGCAAGAGGGTTTGATCTGTATGATGAAGTCTCTCCCGACGGAATAAGTTCATCCGTCGTCGTTACCGGATCATGGATCTCGGAAACAACCTTTATGAAAAGATTCTCGGGAAGAGCCGACATTGCGGGCCAATCCTTGATATTGGGGCCAAACTTAAGCTCAGCCGAAGGATCTGCAACTCCCTTACTGTCAAACACCCTGTTATCATATATAGATTTATCGAAATAATATTTGGGCTTGGTATAATTAACGTCAAGCTCATCAGCACCGGTAAGGAATCCCTTATTTGCGGCTGTGGCTGCAATGGAACGTGCATCCATAAGTGCAACTGATGCAATCTGACCGTTCTGAAGCTTGGATCCCTCACGATTGGGGAAATTACGTGTTGAATGACGGATCGAAAGACCGTTGTTACCCGGTGTGTCTCCCGCTCCAAAGCAAGGTCCGCAGAATGCTGTCTTAAGAACCGCTCCGGTCTTCATAAGCTCTGCAGCGCATCCGTTTTTCATAAGTTCAACATAGATCGGTGTGCTGGCAGGATAAATGCTGAGTGTAAACTCATCGGATCCTATGAAGCTTCCTCTTAAAATGTCCGTAGCATCCGTTATATTCTCGTAACCGCCTCCGGCACATCCGGCAATTATTCCCTGCTCAACATAGAGTTTTCCGTCTCTTATCTTATCCATCAAAGTATAAGGAACCTGTCCGTCAAGGCTTACCTGTGCCCTCTTTTCAACATCGGCAAGAATATCCTTAAGATTACTCTTAAGTTCCCTTATTGTATATGTGTTGCTGGGATGGAAAGGCATAGCTATCATGGGCTCTATTTCGCTAAGGTCTATAGCGATCATTCCGTCGTAATACGCTGTCTCTCCGGGATGAAGCTCGGCAAAATCCTCACTTCTTCCGTGAATATCATAAAAATCGGAAACCGCGCTGTCTGTCTCCCAAATTGAAGAAAGACAAGTGGTCTCAGTAGTCATTACATCAACACCGATCCTGAAATCAACAGAAAGATTTGCAAGTCCGGGTCCAAAGAATTCCATAACTTTATTTTTTACATATCCGCTTGCAAACACCTCTCCGATGATCGCAAGTGCAACGTCCTGAGGACCGACTCCTTTTCTCGGAGCTCCTGTAAGATAAATACCCACTACTCCGGGCATCTTTATATCGTAAGTCCTGCCCAGAAGCTGTTTTACAAGCTCAGGACCGCCCTCTCCCATAGCCATGGTTCCGAGAGCACCGTATCTTGTATGTGAATCGGACCCAAGGATCATCTTTCCTCCGCCGGCAAGCATCTCTCTTGCAAACTGGTGGATTACTGCCTGATGAGGAGGAACATAGATACCGCCGTAACGCTTGGCACATGAAAGGCCGAACATGTGGTCATCCTCGTTTATCGTACCTCCCACTGCGCAAAGACTGTTGTGGCAGTTTGTAAGTACATAGGGAATGGGGAATTTTTCAAGCCCTGATGCACGGGCCGTCTGAATGATTCCTACATATGTAATATCATGACTTGTAAGCTTATCAAACTTTATCTGAAGATCCTTCATATTCCCGGAAACGTTATGGGCAGAAAGGATCCTGTATGCCATGGTTTCCTTTGAGGCATCTTCTTTTGAAACCTTTTTTCCTGTCTTTGCGGTAAGTTCCGCTTCGTTTTCGTATATTTCTTTACCGTCAACAACATAAACACCGGTATCAAAAATCTTCATAATCTTCTCCTTCCAAACTATCGGATTGTGCTTTAAAATACGCCGGATTGATCTTAATCTCCGGCTTTATGTCCGCATAAGGATTCTTCTCGACAAAGCCCTCACCTTCTTCGGCCTTTTCCTTAGCTATCCTTGCATTCTCGTCCTCTATAAGTTTAAGGTATTTGTCAGTAGCTTCAAGGTTCATAAGTGAAACCTTAAGTTCCGACTTGTTTTTACGAATCTTTTCCTTTTGTTTATCCAGCTTCTCCTTAAACTCGGTGTGGAGCTTTTCCATGCTTTCTTCATAAGCTTTGGTTATCTCATTCACTTCATCAAGAGCATGATCCGTATACATCATGGCAGCTGCATAAATATCTGCAGCATTGCTTTTTGTCTCCTTAACAAGATCATCCTGCTTGCGTTTTTGTGCTCTCTCTGCCCTTTCTCTTCCCGCAGCGGAAACTTCGTGCTCATCCATTATTGAAATAATACAATCGTTAAGCCTCTTCAAAAGCGCCTTGATCTCTTCCTTATTTACAATAACTTTTTCGTCAGAATCCTGATATGGCTTTGCTTCCTGAAAACCATGAAGCAGTTCCCGAAGAACTTCTTCCGTTTCTTCCTGTGCTCCCAATTGAAAATCTCCTTATTATAAATGACCTACCAAAAGAATCCTCTTTTGCCAAGTCAAAAAACTACCCATCTACTATAACATAGCAAAAAATCACGGGCAACCAAAACTTGTACTTTTATTTGACATTAATATATAAAGAGTGTAAAATATAGTCTCCGGGCAGCCGGGGTGGTAGCGGTACCCTGAACCAGCAATCCGCTATAGCTGGGGTGATTTCTTGCCGAGGGAATGTACGGGGTGGTTATGTGCCTTTCCCGTTTGGCGTTAAAGGTTTGGGTCTTGCGCAATGGGTGTCGATGAACCGTGTCAGGTCAGGAATGGAGCAGCACTAAGTCGAATTTCTCATGTGCCGCAAGGGTGCCTGGGCCCAGTCGGACTGGTCAGGAAACGATCATTTACGATTTTCGAAGCCGGAAGCCCGGTTTTTTGTGCAGAATTCAAACCTAAGATATATCTTTATCAGTCCAGTATTTTCCCATATAAATAATGGTCTTTCCATTCACCCTCAAGAAATATCTTCTCTCTTAAAAGCCCTTCTCTTTCAAATCCCAGTTTCTCCAAAACACGGATCGAGGCGTTGTTATCCGGAAGTACGGTAGCTTCTATTCTGTGAAGCTCGCATTCATTTGCAACTATCTCTATGGAACGCTTTATTGCTTCGGTCGCATATCCTTTATTTCTGTAGTTTTGATCCATTTTGTATCCCAAAACAGCCGATCCGTAACAGCTTCTTTTTATCTCCCTAAGAGACACTGTTCCGATTACGGTAAAAGGATCGTTTTTTTCAAAAACATGAAACCTGACCTGCTGCCCGGCCTTAAGCTGCTCGATCTCGGCTTCCAAAAGTCTCCTTTCAAAGGAAACCGTCGTCACGTTTTTTCCGCTGAAGGGCTCATACTTTTTAAAATCGTCATAATTTCTGTTATAAAAATCAGCAACCATCTTTGCATCACTTTCACTGAGCACGCGAAGCTGCAGATTCTCTGTCATATATAAAGAATACATACTCCTTCCTTTCGTATTGTGTAATCTGATTTAATTATGATATTATACCAATATCGCTATACATTGTAACTTTTCCACCCTAAAACCACAAGTATTTACGGAGGATCATGGATACTGATACATTAAATAAGGAACATTTAAAATTTATGAAGGCCGCCCTTAAAGAGGCTCAAAAAGCTCTGGATCTTCACGAAGTTCCGATAGGATGCGTGATAGTTTACGAGGGCAAGATCATCGGCCGCGGATACAACAGGAGAAATACCGACAGAAGTGTTTTAAATCACGCTGAGATTTCCGCCATCCGAAGCGCCTGCAGAAAGATCGGTGACTGGCGTCTTGAAGACACCACTATCTACATTACTTTGGAGCCCTGCCAAATGTGCAGCGGCGCAATAGTACAGGCACGAATACCAAATGTTGTTATCGGCGCCATGAATCCCAAAGCCGGCTGCGCAGGCAGCATCCTAAACCTTCTTGAAATGAAGGAATTTAACCACCAATGCTCTGTTCTTCGCGGTGTTATGGAGGATGAATGCTCCGCCATCCTGAGCCTTTTCTTTACCAATCTAAGAAAGGAACTTAAAGCCGAAAAGGAACGCAAAAAAGAAGATCAGGCCAATTTATAACGGACTTTAACATGTTTTTGCAATAAGCTTATATATCGGATGACCGAGGGAAGAAAACTTTTCTTCATACTCGGTCATAATATTTCCCTCACAAAGAGCCGGATCATTATGCAGATCCCTTGTTACGGTAAGAAGCTCCCAGCCTTTGGTCTCCTTTATCTCTTCCAAAGAAAAATCAAAAAGTCCCTCATTATCGGTTTTAAACTCCACGCATCCCCCCATGGGAAGAACGCTGTGATATTTATCCAAAAATCCATGATGGGTCAGTCTTCTTTTTGCATGTCTTTCCTTGGGCCACGGATCGGAAAAATTAAGATAAATACGTTCTACTTCTTCATGATCAAAAAATTCCGTCAAAAGTCCCGCATCTTCTCTTAAAAATCTAAGATTATCGGGAAAGTCGTCTCCCAGTTTAAGCAATGCTTTATACAATACCGATTCGTATCTTTCTATTCCAAGATAGGCGATATCGGGATGAGCCCCGGCCATTCCTATAATGAAATTTCCCTTTCCCATTCCTATTTCTATATGTAGCGCTTTTTTACCTTTTACCCAGTCAAGCTCCTTCCAGCTTCCTTTTATAAGGTTTGCATCCTTGATGCAATAAGGGCTTTTTTCAACCGCCGGATAAGCCTCCGGTATATTTCTAAGTCTCATATCATTCTCCTCGTACTAGTCAAGACTCGCTCGTAGTTTATCATATTTAAAAAAAATTTCAAGTTAGGGTTGACAAACATGCTCCGAATATATATTATGTTAGAGAAAGCTAACAAATATTTAGCACGCAGGCGTACTTACAAGAAGCGCTTGCAAATTTCATTGCTCCTTCACTTTTACTTCCGAAGTCTTCTACGAAGATTTCGGAAGTATTTTTTATTCAAGTCTTGCTTTTATTTTATGTTTTTCTAAAATATTTTACCCAAATATCCGCTTTTTCCTACTGAATTATTTAAAATAATTTATTTCTCTTTACAAGTAAAATCTATGCGTTATAATGGTTTTTAATTCGCTCAAAATATTTTAGAAAGGGGTAAATAAAAATATGGAATCAAAAATGACTTCAGGAAATCCGCTTCCGTTGATCTTTAAATTTTCCGTTCCCATCTTTTTGGGATTCGTTTTTCAGCAGTTTTACAACATGGTAGATACGGTTATCGTTGGTCGCGCCGTAAGCCCTCAGGCTCTGGCTGCCGTCGGATCGACCGGAACCATCATGTTCATGATGATGGGACTTGCCAACGGTATGTCAACCGGTTTTACCGTGCTTATAAGCCAAAAATACGGAGCTAATGACAATGACGGAGCCAGAAAAGCTTTTGTAAACGGAATTATGTTATCTGCGATCTGCATTGCTATCATGACGTTTATTTCAATCGCAGTAATGCATCCGCTTTTGCATATAATGAATACTCCCGCTGATATCTATGATGATGCTTATGCATATATAACCACTATCTGCGGCGGTTGTGTGGCTCTTATCTATTACAACTACTTTGCTTCATCATTAAGAGCCATCGGAAACAGCAAAACACCGCTTTACTTTTTGATCTTTGCCGCACTTTTAAACATAGTCCTTGATCTGGTATTCATACTTGTTTTTAAATTGGGAACTTTCGGTGCTGCGCTTGCTACCGATGTCTCTCAGGGTATTTCGGCTGTATTGTCTCTTATTTATATTTATAAGAAAGTTCCTGTTCTGCGCCCTTGCAGAAGCGATTGGAAACTTGATCGCGTTTATACGCAAAAACAGCTCAATATCGGTGTACCCATGGGACTTCAGTTCGGGATCACGGCATCAGGTACGATGGTAATGCAGTCTGCGATCAACATCTACGGTTCTACCGCCGTTACAGGATTTACCGCAGCGGGAAAGGTTCAAAACCTTATGACCGCCGGTATGCCTTCAATAGGTCAGGCTATGGCTGCTTATGTCGGCCAAAACTACGGTGCCGCAGATCTTGAAAGAGTTCACAGCGGTACAAAAGCTGCAATGAAGATCAGTACGGTTTATTCAATAGTTGCTGCCATACTTGCTGTGGTAACCCTTCCTTTTATAATAGGTCTTTTCTTTGAAGCAGGTACCGATATTGCTTCTTACATGCCCTATGCAAGGATTTATTGCTACGAATGTGTGCCTTTTTATCTGCCTCTTGCCATGATATTCATTTACAGAAATGCTATTCAGGGCTGCGGTTACGGTATGACATCTCTTATGCTCGGTGGAATGGAGCTTGTCGCAAGACTTATCGCAGCATTTATTTCCATACCTTTAAAGAGTTATCCTCTTGCTGTAGGTGCAGATGCAATAGCTTGGTTTACAACAGGAATTTTTGCACTGTTCCTCTATCTTATAGTTATAAAGAAAGAACGTGTTAAAATGTCATCATGGAAATCGCAAACAACTGAATGATCCATATATTAAACGCAAAAATCTCCGGCAAAACTGCCGGAGATTTTTATTAATATTTCTTTTCAAGCCATGCAAACCAATAGCCGCCGATATCATATTTATCAACGTATGTCTTTTTCCTGGTAAGCATATCCGTATATTCTTCGTTTTCCGATGTGTAGAAGGTCTGAGGATACTTACTGAAGTTAAAAAATCCAAGCATTTTCTTGCCGTTATAATAACGGCCTATTCCAAGAACACAATCATTACCGGTCTCGACCAGCCATGTATCGGCTTCGGAATGGAATACGTCATCACTGCTTCTTAATTTGCGAAGCTTTTGAATGTACGAAAAGATCCTTCCCTGTCTGGAATTTTTGGAACGTCTCTTTTTCACTTCGTCCCAGTTTAATCTTCCTCTGTGAAGATATCTGCTGTCATCCCATCTGTGCCAGTCATCATGGTAGGAATAATCATTGAGCATACCTATCTCATCACCGCTGTAAAGCACCGGAATACCTGACTGTATGAATAAAAATGCATGAAGCATTATATCAAGAGCGATTCCCTGACCTATCTTGTCCTCATTCATCTCATACTCAGCCGCTTCGATTCCGCTAAGGGAAGCCGTGGTACCGCAGAGCCTTGCATCACGAAGACGAGGGTCATCATTGTAAAGCTCTCCCCTTGCCTCACTTCCATAAATATAGCCTCTGAAATAATCGTTCAGATACTGTTTATGAGAAGGCTCATCCACTCCGAATTGAGCCAGGAAATTATAATCCAGTCCCCAGCCGATATCATCGTGGCATCTCAAATAATTAAGGAAAACATACTGCTTGGGAAGCGCAAATACCGTCCCAAGCTGATGGCGAAGAAGTCTGACATCGGAAGTAGCCACGGTATGCCAGGTACTTGCCATTGTGGTCACATTGTAAAGAAGGTGGCATTCGGGTTTGTCCGTAGATCCAAAATACGGAACAACCTCTTTGGGCTCCATAACAACTTCTCCGAGAAGAAGAGTTCCGGGAGCAACTATCTCTGCCGCTATCCTCATCATACGGACCAAAGAATGAACCTCGGGAAGATTTCGGCAATTGGTTCCGAGAGTCTTCCAGATATAAGGAGTGGCGTCAAGTCTTATTATATCCACACCCTGATTGCAAAGATACAACATGTTTTCCGTCATATCATTGAATACCGTGGGATTACGATAGTTAAGATCCCACTGATAAGGATAAAAGGTGGTCATTACAACCTTCCTTACCTGATCACACCAGGTAAAATTACCGGGTGCGGTCTGCGGAAACACCTGTGGAACCGTCTCCTCGTAACGGAACGGAATGTCCCAGTTATCGAAGAAGAAATATCTGTCCTGAAATTCTTTTTCTCCGTTTTTCGCACGAACGGCCCATTCATGATCCTCGCTGGTATGATTCATAACGAAATCCAGGCAGATACTTATGCCCTCATTATGGCATTCTCCCGACAAATTCGCCAGATCACCCATTGTTCCGAGTCTCGGATCCACTGTTCTGAAATCGGAAACCGCATATCCTCCGTCACTTCTTCCTTCGGGACTTGCAAGAAGAGGCATCAGATGAAGATAATTAACACCTACTTCATTAATGTAATCAAGATGCTCCCTGACTCCGTTTAATGTTCCGGCGAAATTGTCCACATACATAAGCATTCCAAGACGCTCATTATCATGATACCAATTCTCGTTCTGTGTCCTTTTTTTATCCCATTCGCGAAGGGTTTGCGTTCTTTCGGTATAAAGGCGCTCAAGCATGGAACAAAAATAATCAAACGCGTACTGATCATTGTAAAGCTCCATGTATAGCCATTTTAATTCATCGATCTTTTCGCTAAATCGCTTTTTATAATCTGCATCAATCTTATTTTTCATGATACCCCTTTCTCATCGGGAATCCCGGATTCATCGTCATCGGATTGCGTCATTCTCTTAATAACTTCCAAAATCGGCTTTCGATAAATAAATGCACACAGATATGAAGGCAGTGATAAACCAAGCACAAAAGCTATAGGTAAAAGTCTCATCTCCTGCGTAAAAATAAAGACAAGTACCGCATATATAACCATCATAGCCAATGTCCTGGGCAAATACCCTATCGCCATTATGGCTGCGTTTTTAAAAGAAGCAAATACAGTATTTTCTATTCTCGCCTTTAACGGGAAAATCCATACAAACAAAGCCGCCATCAAAATAACAAGTACATAAACCGGCAAAAGTACCGGGTCAAAACCCTTTATATTATTGCCACCGAAAATCTGAAAATCCAGATAAATAAATCCTACGGCTGCCAAAAAAATCAGCCATACCGGTATCGACCCCTTTAGATTGTCACGAAATTGCTTAAAATAAAGGCTAGCCATATGACCTTCTCCCTCTATGACCTTCATTACACAGTAATGAAGAGCTGTAAATGCCGCTCCCGCCGTAACGATGGGGATTGAACAAAGCAATGTAAGCAAATTAAGGACAACAAGTGCCATAAGGTCAGAAAGAGCCCGCATCAGCGGGCCCTCAAGTGAAAATAAATGATTCATCGAATTAACCCTTTACTGCTCCCTCGATCATTCCGTTCATGATCTGTTTCTGAGCTACAAGGAATACAATTACCATGGGAACGATCGCAAGCAATGCTGCTGATAAGATCATGTTCCACTGCTTAACGTAAGAACCAACGAAAGCCTGAACCGCAACGGGAAGTGTCTTTACCGCACCGTTTTGTCCGAGCATCATTGAAGGAAGAAGATAATCGTTCCAGATCCACATTCCGTTAAGGATAGTGATAGTTGTAATAACCGGAGTAAGCAAAGGGAAGATTATTCTAAAGAATATCTGCTCGGGAGGACATCCGTCGATGGATGCTGCTTCCTCAAGCTCATAAGGAATTCCCTTTATAAATCCGTTAAGAATGAAAACTGTCATGGCTCCGCCGAATCCAAGGTATGCAAATACGATTCCGGGAACTGACTGAAGCATCGGTATACCAATAAACTTTCCTACATCTCTGAATGTAGAGATAAGGGGCAGCATAACTACCTGGAAAGGAATGATCATGGATGCGATAAATACGAAATAAATTATCGTAGACCATTTCTTTTTGTTATTACGGCAGATAACCCACGCTGCCATTCCACCAAATACTGCAAGAAGTACAAGTGAAAGAACAGTAATAATAACAGAAAAACCAAATGCCTGCCAGAAAAGGAAATGTGTATTATTGATAACATCATTAAGATTCTGAATAAGCTGTTTAATACTTACTCCGTTAAATCCTATGGGATTGGATGTGATGTCAGCCGTAGCCTTGCATGAATTGATCACAACAAGGAAGAACGGGAATAATACATAAACAGATACTAAAACTGCTATAACAAGCTTAATTACAACGCTGGAGGTTTTTTCTTTTGTATGCATTACAACTCCACCTCCTTTGAACTGGTGATACGTACCTGAATAATAGATACGATAGCCAAAATGATAAAGAACAGAACCGCCTTAGCCTCACCGAAGGAGTACTTGTTCTCAACAACGGCTGTACTGTAAATATTAAGTGCGAGCATCTCGGTACCGTTTGTAAGATATGATCCGAGGAAGTCCGCAACAGATCCCGTACCATTGGTAAGTGAAAGGTTTACATCGAACATCTTGAATGCAGATGTAAGAGTAAGGAATGTACATATTGTAACTGTAGGTGCGATCATGGGTATCTTGATGTTGAAAAGTGTCTGAAGAGGAGTAGCGCCATCGATGGCAGCTGCCTCAAGAACTTCTCCGGGAACTGTATTAAGACCCGTGATATAGATAAGCATGATGTAACCTGCATACTGCCATACATAAACTATGATAATGGCAATGAATGCTGTGGGTGTATCCGAAAGCATCGAATACTGTGAATTAAAGAGTGCTGCTGTCCATTTTGTAACAACATTACTGAAGATGAACTGCCAGATATAACCGAGTACGATACCTCCGATAAGGTTGGGAAGGAAGTATGCTGCACGGAAAAATCCGAGTCCTTTTATTTTTGAAGTACAAAGAAGTGCAAGTAAGAAAGCCACAAGATTAACAAGGATCATATTAAATACCACAAAAAGGAATGTGATAAGTATTGACCAAATGAAGCTTGGCTGTGTGAACATCTTTGCATAATTTTCAAATCCGACGATCTTTGTCATTCTGATTCCGTCCCAGTCAGTAAAGGAATATCCGATACCGAGTACAAGAGGAATGATGACTGTTACCGCAAATGCAAAAAGCAGCGGGAACAAGAATATTACGTTTATAATCCTACGATGATGCTTCTCTGTGGGCAAAAGGAAAAGACCGAAGAAAATACCAACGGCTCCCAATACAAGAAATGCTCCGCGAAGAGTATTGCCTGTACCCATAAAATCCATAACCAACGCTGTAACAAAAAGAACTACACCGGCTACAAGACATAACAGAGAAACGGGTTTGTTACCATTTGAAATTTTATATTCCTTTTCCATTTCAAATCCCCCTTTCCATTCTGCTACTCCCTTCATCGAACCGCCAATGAAGACTGCCAATACAGGGAGTATAATAAAAACTTTGCCTTAGATAAAACAGGGCAGAGGCACGGAGCCCCTGCCCTGAGTAACACTATTTAGAAATTAGTTTGCGTAGTATGACTCAATAACCTTCTTAATAGTTGAAACGAAATCATCTGCTGTAGCGATGGTTCCCTTTGCGTAGTCAGCGAATACCTGACATGTCTCATTCTGAAGACCATCCTTCTTAAGCATTGTATGCCATCCTGAAGTCTTGCCTGCATCCATGTAGCTCTTGATGCTTGCATAGAAAGGATCAGCTGCTGCATACTGGCAATCTGAGAAGGGGCTGATAAGTCCTGCCTTGTTTACAAGGATGTCCTGAGCGCTGTCATCTGATACCCACTGAAGGAATGTCTTAGCGCCATCAACGTTACCCTTTGAATATACTGTCCAGTATGAAGGAGGACCTGCAATGATGGTGTCAAATCCATCATCAAATGCGTAAGGAGCAAATCCCATCTTAAATCCGCTGTAATCAGAAGCTCCTGTAACTCCACCGTTGATCCAGTTACCCTGAGTAACGAAAACATACTTTCCTGAAGCAAATCCTGCTACCTGGTTATCATATGTTCCGTCAACAAGAAGTGCAGGATCTGAATACTTGTTCATCATGCCGATAAACTCTGCGAACTTCTTCATACGTGCTTCATCAATCTTTCCACCATCATTAAGCATATCGATGTATGTAGTATCGTCAAGCTTAAGACCTGCATCAAGATACTGTCCGAATACATGTGTTCCTGATGACCATCCAAGGTTAGCAGGCTCTGCACACCAACCAAATACTGCTGTTATACCAAGCTCATCCTTCTTGGAATCAAGTGTCTCACATGCCTTATTCCAAGCATCGGGAGATGTAAGAGTAGCAGGATCGATTCCTGCCTTCTCAAGAAGGTCTGCATTGTATGCAAGAGCAGTAGCCTCAACTGTGTAAGGGAATCCGATAGTTCCCATTGATTTATCTACAAGCTCATAATCTGTATCGTTTGTCCAAGCTTCACCTGAAAGGTCTGCAAGCATTCCGTCCCAAGTAGCTGCCTGGTTAGCCTCGATTACGAAAATGTCGGGCATGTTGTCTGCCTGATACATCTTCTTAAGCTCGTCAGATGCGTTTGTATCACCACCGATGGTCTCGATAGTAACCTCTCCGCCTGTCTCTTCCTTATACTTAGCTGCAAGCTCCTGAAGCTGTGAATCAATCTCGGGCTTACCGTTAAGAAGGCGAACAGATCCGCTTGCTGTTGAACCGCTGTCTGAGCTCTCTGAACTTTCGGTGCTCTCTGTAGTACTGCTGTCAGCACTGTCTGTGCTCTCAGTAGAACTGCTGCCGCCGCAAGCTGCAAGGCTGAATGCCATAACGCCTGCCATCAATAGTGAAAATACTTTTTTCTTCATAAATACCCTCCTTATGAATAAAAATAGGTTGCTACTTTATCGCAAAAGATATTTCATTTTCCGTATCGTTTTGTACCTTTTGCGTTTAAGTTATGGTCTTATAATAACCCCTTTCAAAAAAAATGCAATAGTTTTTTATCAAAAAGTTACTTTAACGCATAAGTTTCGTCATAAGCTACAATTTTAAACTTCTGTTTTTGTGTAAATTTCAAATTGAACTTTATCTCAAAATATGATTTTGCACTAAAATTCATCGACTTTAAAGTCTTTATTCAGCGGTCGCGGTCATATCCCTTACAGACTCTCTTTCTACCAGTTCCGATGTCATCACGATCTGATGTTCCTTAGGGATTTCGCCGTGTATCATATCTATAAGTCTTTGAGCTGCTGTCACTCCCTTTTTCTCAATATCCTGATGCATGGTAGTAAGTTCCGGCCTGCATAATCTCCTGTTTTGATTATCATCGAATCCCATTATGGAAAGATCTTCGGGAACTCTGATCCCTTTTTTAATACAGGTATTCATAAGCATGGC
>JAILKW010000183.1 GCA_024693455.1 Lachnospiraceae bacterium | reverse complement strand
GGCAAAGAAAAAAGTGATGACAGTCTGATAGGTTTTGCCCGTTTTACACGGGGAGAGATATATTATCTTTTAAATGATATGCCCAGTTTCTACAGGGAGATGCTTTTTTGCATGGAACCCCTGGAAAATATTGGTGAATGGGGATATCTTACGATGGCAAACAATATGCTTGGAATCATGTCTTTAAACAGAGGCAATGCACCGTTTGCCATGGATTATTATCAGAAAGCACTTAGGATTTCACAAACATACAGGCTTCCGGATCTTGAATGGATAGTTCATATGAATCTCGGAACCATGTTTTTATCAGTTGATAATTTTGATGATGCACTTCGTCATTATGAATACAGTTTTCAGTATATTAAAGCTCACAGGAATTTAGGCAATTATATCCAAAGCTTAACCGCTGTTTGTGTGGGCTTCGGAAAAGCGTATCTGAAAAAGGGAGATACGGAGCATGCCACAGGTTTTAAAACCAGATTGGTAGAGGATTGTCTTCCGGCACTGGAAGCTGAAGAAGCTATTCCGGTTAACTGTTTTCTTGCTAAATACTATCAGAAGATCGGAGACAAAGAAAAGAGAAAAGAATGTAGGGATCTTGTTATAAACAATTTTTCGAGCAGGGTTCCTATTATGGATATTTTTGATGACATCTATGATTTTTGCGAGATGCTGTTAGAGACTTGGGATACGGATCTTTTCCTTGATTTTATTCCAAAGGTGGAGGAGATCACATCTCACACAACAGTAAGAAATTTGGAAAGAAGACTTGTTTCTTTAAAGATCAAATTTTATCGAATGCAGAAAGATGATGAAATGGCAAAAGAATCTGCCATGCGTTTCTTCGAGCTCTATGAATTAATGGAGCAGGAGAACAATATGATGATCACAAATATGATTGGTCTTCGTCAGGAATTTGTTAATCTGACACAGGCTAATTATGCCGCCCAGATACAAAACAAGGACCTGCAGAAGCAGTCGCAGACAGATCCCCTTACAGGAATGTATAACAGGGCCAGACTTAATGAGTACGGTGAAGTTGCTTTTGAAAGAGCGTTGAAGAACGGGGTTGGCATAGCCATAGAGATCCTTGACATAGACTTTTTCAAGGAGTACAACGACAACTACGGACATCAAAAGGGAGATGAGGTAATAAAGTTTATCGCAGCCTCCATAAAAAAATTGCAGCGTCACGGAAAGATATTTGCAGCCAGATACGGCGGAGACGAGTTTGTAGTCATATATGAGGGTTATAAATACGAAGAAGTTTTTGACTATGCCAAAGAGCTTAAGGGAATAATAGTCGGTTCGGCTATGGAGCATGCGTATTCAAGAACGAAAACAAAGCTTGTAACCATCTCACAGGGTGTATACTGGGGGATTCCTCAGGAGGGAGATACAGTATGGCATTATCTTCATGAGGCGGATAATCAGCTTTATAAGGTTAAGGCAAAGTCCAGAAACAGTGTTGCACTCGGGCGGCAGAGCAGAGGCGAAGAGGGCACTTACGAAAGGGACAATATAGCAACGCTCAGTGAGACTGAAAAGGAATCGCAGGAATAAAAAACAGGAAACGCAATAACGCGTTTCCTGCTTTTTTTATTTGAACTTAACAGTATTTACAAGTTTAAAGTTTTTATTCATGTTGTAGGAGCGAAGCTTGTTTCCGCTAAGTAGATAGAAAGTGTTTCCTATGTATATGCCCCTTGTATCATCCCATCCGTTAAAGGTTTTAAGAGAAGCCTTGTTTTTAAATTTCGTATGTTTTTTGTTGACGGAAAAAACATAGTATTTATTTACTTGTTTATATGTGGAACCGGTTTTCTTATCCCAATCACAGGTGTTAAACCCGATCATGTTCTTTTTGGGATCTACGAGCAGAGCCTTATAATTGTACATTCCTTCGATATCGTCGATACCCTTTACGATTTTGGTGGCAACTTCCTTTACCTTTTTTGGCTTTGATATATTAAAGAGAGAAAGCTTTGCACCGAGTATCTCGCCGTTCTTTTCGTTGCTGTCATAACCTATTCCCAGAAGATATTTATCGCCCCAGAAATGAAGATAGTCGGAAAAACCGGGGATATCCAGTTTGCCTATTATTTTTGGATTGGCAGGATGTGACAGATCTATGGAAAATAAAGGATCTTTGTTTTCGTAGGTTACGAGATAAAGAATATCATCCATGAATCTTGCACTTTGTATTTCTTCCCCTTTTGCAATACCCGTGAGTTTCCCTATACGTTTCATTTGTTTGTCAAAAACGAAAACTCCCGAGGATGGTTTACCTGAATTCCAGTTAGTACTTGTTGCACGGATCCGTCCTTTGTTGTCCTGATCTATGGAAAAACTGCTCTCAAGATAGCCCGGGATCGCGCCAACTCCGACAGGATTAAAAAGACCGTTTTGAGTCTCGAATTTAAACAGCTTGGTGCGTTCACCGTCGTAGGTATAATCATTAACTTCAAGAATGACGGAGTCCTGCGTAACATAAACATCATCACAGGTAGTATATATTACTTTGGAATCAACAGCGGTATTCAAAGAATCCAGTGAAACCGAAGCCATGGTAAATGCGCGGAAGAAAAGCTTGTTTTTTGGAAGATAGATATTATCCGCCGAAGGCAGTTGACCGCATATTACCGGAATGTCACCATTGTTGTACCATGTGAAAAGATAAATAAATCCGTTTGATATCCGGGAGGTTTTGTAGTGGCCCATAGAGGAAAATTCACCTGTTTTTACAGGATTGTTCCTGTCTGAGATATCATAAATACTGACTGTGGTTTTATCTTCATCCTTAATTGCTATGGACTCTCCGGAAATAACCGAAGAGGTAGCTGCGTCTGATTTTACTGTTTCGGTAGGGAGGAGCAATTCGTTATAAAATTTAACGGTATAAGTATCCGATACAAGGATAAGTTTATCATCTCTTACATACATTTCCCGAAGCTGATAGTCTGCTGTATCTTCATATTCGGGTGATATCTTTGCTGCCAAAGTCATTTTGGCTCCGGAGGCTTTTATTATCCGGATATCATTATTATCGGATAAGACATAAATATATTTGCCGTCGGTTTTTATTATGTCTCCCTCATCGACACCGAGCTCCCTGAGATTGGTGTTTGAATAGCCGCCGGTTTCCGTAGAAGAGTTATTGGTGGTTGTTTTTGAAGTAGTTGCTGTATCTCCATCAACTTCTGCATCTATATGATTTATTCTTATGGGCGTGATGTATTCGAAATTAGCAGCTGCTTCCTCGATGGCTTCTTTTGCTTTTTCTGTAGTATCTTCTCTGTAAAAATAACCCTTAAAGGCTTTTTCCATATCATTAAGATCGGATGCCTCACTTTGAATAACGGGTGAAAGAGGAGGGATATTAACAGGGCTGCCCATTACAGCCAGCGTAAGAGTACATATGGTGGCAAAAGAAATTATCCTTTTCATTTATATCCTCCTTTTCATTCTATTTAAATGAAATATGATTTCCGGAAATTTTTTTACTGTCATAGGTTGCTTCATCGGCTCTTTGATAAATTAATTCAAAGGTATCTGAAGGATCCGCGTATAAGGTGGCTCCTACGCTTAATGTGATACGGTGGTCACCCAGCTCCGGAATGTCTACCTTGTCATATATCATAAAGAAACGTTCCAGTAATTTTTCTCCTGTTTCTTTGTCGTATACTGTAGGTGAAAAAACAGCAAATTCATCACCGCCCAATCGAAAAACGATATCTGAATCACGGAAAGCGTTTTTCATACTGTCGGCAATGGAGATTATTACCTTGTCTCCGACTTTATGGCCGAAGGTATCGTTAATATATTTGAAATTATCCGCATCCATAAGGCAGAACATTCCGTAAGTTTTCTCATTTACGGCTTCACGAACAAGCTGCTCTCCTGTTCCCCTGTTTTTGACGCCGGTCATAAGATCGGTCTCTGATATCTTACGAAGATTTTCCTGTTGTTTTCTGTCCGCGTCAATAGACTCAAAAGCAAGTAAGAGATGAGTGGGATATCCGTAATCATCTCTGTCGGTAACGATGAAACGTAAACGGATCCAACAGTTATTTATATCTTTGAACTCTTGTGAAATGGACATGGAATCACCAAGTCGTGACTTTAAAGTGTCTGAATCCATAAAAGTTCTCATAATACCCGTAAATTCGGGAGCAGAGATTTTCTCGGCTATATAAAGTGAAGTTTTGGTAAAACCTGTAGAGTTCTTACCTATAACCGCTTTTAGTTCATTAAATCCCCTAAAGTGAGAGATGGTATCCTTTTTTATATCGATCTTAAGAACAGATGTATAAATATCCGCAATCGCGTTTACTTCTGAAGATAAACGTTCGGATTCTTTTCGTCTGTTGTTTAGATGAATGAACGTAGCTGAAAGTGCAACAATTATCACGGTAAGAACTATAGCGGTACCTACGTATATTGATGTAAGGGAGGCAAACATTTTTGCCTGATCAAGTACGACAACGGTCTTCCAGTCCGAGTTTATATCTGAAATAAAAACAGAAGCTTTATGGTTACCGTAATTCATATCATATGTATCTGTTTCAGTAGTCTGAATAGAAATAGCAAGCTGTTTGTCTTGTTTGTTGGGACTTTCGATAAGGTATTTGCCGATCATGTCCTTATTTTGTGAAGCGATCAGATAACCGCCGGAATTGATTATGAAGGCATCAAGTACCATATGATCCTGCCGGGTCTTTGCGATAGTGTTTTGGATATTATCCAAAAAGAAGTCCATTGATAAAACGCTGGCATTGTCGTCCAACAGCTTGGATACCGATATCATGTATGTATTTGTCTGTAAATTCAGGTAGGTTTTTGTAAAAGCGATCTCACCTCTTTTGTGTAGTGCACTTATGTACCATGGCCTGTTGGTCGGGACATAATCCTTGGGAGGGATCCATCCGCTGCCGTCGAGGTATTTTCCTTTACAATACCCGTAAATACCTGTGGTATTGTCTGAAATTATTGAAGAGTATATCTGCCTTTGAGAAACCAGATATTTTTGAATCTCATCGGTTGATGCATCTCTTCTTAGCATATCGTTAACCGTAACCGATGAAAAAGATACGGCATCGACAGGTTCTTTAAGGAAGGACTCCACATCAAATGATATCTGGTCTGTTTTATTACGCCATGTTCCGAGGATATTAAGGCGTGAAGCAAGATATAATTGTGAAAATATATTTATTATAAAATATGAAGCTACCGCAATAACCGTAAAGGATATGATCAGTAGTTTTATCGAGTTGTATTTTCTGGATGTTTTCATATGTTTTACCTAAAATCCGGTGCACCCGTTACCAAATAAGTCGACTTTATTACCTGTCTGAATTATCTCATGCTGTGTTAGCGTCAATCTTCGTACCATTCGGTACGACTCAATCCTCCGCCTTGAAGGATGAAAATTTATCCTACGTAAAAAATCGAAGTATTTGGAAACGGGTGCACCGGTTGATTTGTTATATTTTACCAAAGTATTAGGGATATGACCATATATAATTGTTATGTTTTTGGTTTTATTCCCCCATTTTTTTCTTCTCATATCCGAATTATATATCAGATGAAGATATATATATCAGACGAGATGACCCAGCCTCTGGGCAAAGCGTAGACGGGTGGGATTTGAAATTTCCTTTAACATTAAAGATAGGAGGAAAGATTATGATGAAGAAATTTTTTATACATATAATGGATATCGCAGGTCCTGTAAAGGAAAGAATAAGAACATATACAAAAAACGGATCACTTTTTCGGATCAGATATGCATAATTTCTTTAAATATGGTTTAAGGTTTCGAGTGTATCGTATGTGACATAAAAGGGAGCGCATTTACGCTCGGAAACTAAGGAGCACGTTTAATGGATAATATTTCTGCAATGGCATTAGCCTCTAAAAAAAGTGAAGACAGCTTTTATACCTTTGCAATGGATAACAGACGTTTTATAATGAAATGTGCCTGTCTGACATGTAAGAGACTGATAACCGAAAGTGATGATGAATGGTCGATCGCTTTAATAGCTTTTTACGAAGCGGTAAATAAATACCGTGAAGATAAAGGCAAATTTTCATCTTTTGCAAGGATGGTAATTTCCGGACGATTAAAGGATTATTTTGACAGCCAGTCTTCTTATTATAAAAATGAAATAAGCACAGCACCGTTTTCGTTTGACGGACAGCTCGAGGATGAACCGGATTCGTATGATCTTAAGGTGGCGGAGGCGAGCGGTAAACTTGAAACCGGGGAAACACCGGGTACAACATCTCTTCAGGATGAGATTGCCCTTATAGAACAGAGAATTCATCCCTATGGTTTTACACTTCATGAAATCGGTGGATGCTCGCCTAAGGCTGAGAAGACAAAAGCCGCCTGCAGACTGATAATAAAAGAGATCGTGTATGATAATGACCTGTTTTGTCAAATGGTAAGGAAAAGAAATTTACCGTTTGCAGAACTCGTAAAACTTGAGGGAGTAACAAAAAAGACGCTTGAAAGACACAGAAAGTATCTTATTACAGCAGCGGAGATCATGCACGGGGATTTTCCCCAGCTTGCGGAATATATTGGCAATCTTTGATAAAAACTTTTTAATACTCTTTGAAAAGGAAGATCAAACTATGAAAGCAATAGTATTAAGTAAACAAAACGGAATATCGGCTCTGCTTTTGGAAGACGGAACCACCGAATACAGGAAAACGAATGCGGAAATAGGTAGTCGTATAAATGTGGAGGATACTGCCGGATCAAAAAAAATAAGTAAATTATCAAAGTGGGCTGCTACTGCGGCTGCAGCTGCGGTAATGGTTTTGGGCGGTGGCTATTATACAACTGCTATGGCAGTTTCATATGTCAGCGTAGATGTTAATCCGTCGATCGAATATTCTCTTAACAGGCTGGATCATGTGATAGAAGCACGTGCTCTGAACGAA
>JAILKW010000168.1 GCA_024693455.1 Lachnospiraceae bacterium | reverse complement strand
AAGATTTTATTTTTATGATAATGGTATTCTGTCATTGTTTCTTGTAGATAAACCATCAGCGCTTTTAGAGAATGCAGTTGCGGTATATTTAAAGCGCAGATACGGTGATGAGGTGTATTATTTTAAATCTAAGCAAACAGGGATTGATATTGATTTTTATCTTCCGGAAGAAAACTGTGCCATTCAGGTTGCATATAATTTAGAAACATCAGAAGATAGAGAAACAAAAAGTCTCTTGTCTTTTGTGACAAAAACTGAAGGAGTAAAGCGTCTTATTATTGTAACCAATGAAGAAGAGCGTATAATTCCAAAAGGTGATCTAACAATCGAAGTGATACCTGTTTATAAATTTATAATGGAGACGCTATCTGATAGAAGCTGACTGCTCTGCACGGACAGTTTGAACGAAGTGTAAACAATCCCACGCTTTAAATGCGATAGAATTAAATGTCTCGCAATGCTTGAAAGTGATAGAATAGAAAAGGTATCATAATTGAGTAAAAGCAGAGAACTTTGGGAAAAATCGAAAAAAGATTGAAAGCGTCAAGGGTACATAGTATAATATAATCGATATTTTTCAAAGAACTTTGCAAAGTGGAGAGTATGATATGGAGTATTCTAGAGAAATATATTTAAATCGCCTGATTGATCGTAAGCAGAATGGTTTAATTAAGGTAATAACAGGAGTCAGACGAGCTGGGAAGTCATATCTATTGAATGAACTATATTATAAATATCTTTTGAATACGGGTGTTTCCAGTAAAAATATCATTCGTTTTGCGTTTGACTCTGATGAAGATATAGATTTGCTTGATTCATATTTTTTAGATGAGCCAACGAGAATTAAAATGAGTTCAAATGAATTTTATATAAATGCAAAGAAGTTTAGAGCATATATAAAAGATAAAACCAATGAAAAAGAAGAATTTTATTTACTGCTTGACGAAGTTCAATTATTGGATGGATTTGTTGGGACACTTAATGGATTATTAAGACACAAGAACTTTGATATTTATGTTACAGGATCTAATTCCAGATTCTTGTCATCAGACATTGCGACGGAGTTTAAAGGAAGAGGTACGATAGTTCATGTGCTTCCACTTGCTTTCTCAGAATACATGCAGGTGCTTGATATTACACCCGAAAAAGCATGGAGGGAATATGTTGTTACGGGTGGTATTCCTCTTGTAGCACAGATGAGAAGCGAGGAAGAAAAATTCTCGTATCTTGATAGTTTATGTAAAGAAACTTACCTGAAAGACATTATTGTGCATAATAAGATCAAGAAAAAAGTGGAACTCGCAGATACATTTGATATTCTGGCGTCTATGATAGGTAGTCCTGTAAACGCAAGGAAGATAACAGATACATTTAGAAGTGTGTTGGATAAAAGCATTACAGCTGATACGGTAGGTGACTATATAGACTATTTTCAAGATGCCTTTGTGGTTTCAAAAGCCAAGAAATACAACATAAAGGGAAGAAAGTATATAGGATCTCCGTTTAAACTATATTTTGAGGATATTGGAGTAAGAAATGCCAGATTAAACTTTAGGCAAATAGAAGAATCCCATATTATGGAGAACATTATATATAATGAACTAAGGTACAGAGGATTCAACGTTGATGTCGGTGAGGTCAATATTAGTGAGAAGACAAAAAGAATTGATGTTAATGGCAAGCATATTTATGCACAGAAAGCATTGGAAGTGGATTTTGTAGCTACCAAAGGTAATCAAAAGTTTTATATTCAATCTGCATTATCAATGAATGAAAGTTCAAAGCAGGAACAGGAGAAAAAAAGTCTTAATAATATAGATGATTCTTTTAAGAAAATAGTGGTTTCTAAAACCGGTTTGAATCCAATGTATGATGACGATGGTATATTGACAATAGATTTATTCGATTTCTTATTGGGTTCTAAATCAAGTTAACGAAATAAGAATTAAGTGGTATCAATGGATAAATGATGGTTAAGCAGGCTGTTGAAAGGTACCTGGCGATTAAGATGGGGGTTAGCATCCCCTCTTATTCGATCGAAGCGTAGAACATTCCGACACAGGAGTAACTATGAACACATACACCCATCTGGGGTCGTATGATGCCAAGGATGAGATGATCCGATTGGAGGAGTTGGATCAAGCGCCTGCAACGAAGAATATGCTTATGGATATATAATAATATTATTTTTCTCTTGTTTAAATAATTTATAAAAAAAGTTCATTTTTGTCATACTGTTGTCATATTTCATGTGATATAATCATCTCACTCTTATTTTTTTTAGAATCGGTCGATGGGTACCCCTTGTTGGGGATGACCGGAGGGGAGTGGTTATGAAGAATATGACATTAATGGGGATAAATAATAAAATCAAAAGGGAAGAGTATAGGATAAGTGTACCCTCATATGCTTTTATGAGCAGATATGGGGGGGTAATTCAGTAATATATTACGATGATGGTTGACCGCTTTATCTGACGGGATGTTTATGTCCTGTCAGCTTTGGCGGTTTTTTACGTTTATATAAAGAATAGATAACAAAAAAGGAGGAAAAGAGTTTATGGAAAAGAGGAAAGGGCGTGCAATATGGCAGCATGGGTCAAAGAGACCTATATTATCAATGCTGCTTAGCATAATACTTGTATTGACACTGGTACTGCCGATGATACCCGCG
>JAILKW010000155.1 GCA_024693455.1 Lachnospiraceae bacterium | reverse complement strand
ACTTAATTGCGGAATTTAATTCCACAACATAGATATTGCTGAAAATGTGCTAAATTAAGGTCAGCTTTCATCTTCTTTTCCACCTCATTTCGGGGTATAATCACGTATATGTGCTGGCAAATTAGCATTTTACGGCATGCTAACCTGGCATCTGAAAATAGTGTGCGGGACTAAATTCCACATGCCGGATTTTACTTTTGCATGTTTCGATAGCTAATGTCCTGCCTGTGCACATATGTTTTATCCTAACAATTCTGGAGTGAGTCTTACCTCATCAGGGGATATTTTTTTCAACCCCATCGCTTTGAGCAACCTCTCATCCAGAAGCATCTGAGACAGTTCAAATGGGCTATGCCCGTTAAGGCTGTCTCTTTTTGCGTTGTTAATATGGTTTGCTAAAAGTGTTACTTTTCTCTGCGTTAAATCGTCAAATGTTGAGCCCTTCTTGCGAACGTACCGGATATATTCATGATTTTTTTCGCAGCACCCTTTCTGCCAAAATGCATATGGATCGCAATAATACAACGTTGTCCTCCGGCTCCCTTCCAATGATGTCTCCAGACCTACTCTGTCAGAGAATTCTCCGCCGCCGTCCGTGAGAACGATCTCAAACATCTTCTTGAAAACTTCTAACCCCAGCTTGCTTTCCATCCAATCAAACACGCCCTTGACCTTATCCTGTGTCTGTGATCCCAGGAGAAAAATGAGCATCAGATTAGTGCGTCGAAATGTAAGCGTCAGCAGGACTTTCTGTGATTTCTTATTGCCCTCAACACAGTCCATTTCAACTATGTTTGCATCTGGTTTCTTTTCTAATACCTTCCTGAAATCCTCATAATTATGACCTTTTCTGTATGAACGATCTTTGGCACTCGTTTCTGTAGCTTTCTTACGCTTTTTATACTTCACCTTTCGCCTGAGATCTATGTTCCTTACATCAAATACACCTTCATCTATATATGTGTATGTTGTCCTTTTAGAACACCCCAGCTCATCTGCGTGCGTCGCATATATGTGCGATATAGATTGCCCCTTTTTTATAAGAGGTGTTAGGATATCATTCATCCTCTGTATGCTTTCAGGAGTCTGGTTTATACCCTCTCTGCTTGATGAAAGCAGTTCCCTGTAACAATCATCCGCATATTTGGAAGAATACACCTTCTTCTCCTTAAGGCACCCTGCACGCTTTCCACATCCATTACACACGTAGGGCGATTTTCTTAATGCTTCCACATTGTTGAGGTCTATATTCCTTACATACTTCATTACATTTATAATCTCTACAAGTTCGGCATATGATCTCACAGTCTTCATCTCCACATACATGTTTTTTTATACAAGGTGTATGTTTATCAATGTTCTCTTCACACGGAATCCCTCCAAAGCCCCTATATTCCTTTACCATGGCATGTCTGCGAATCTCCTTGGAAACCGTTGTAGGATCCTTATGTATAATCCTTGCTATCTCTGCAAATGTTTTTCTGCTGTTCAATCCTTTCTCTATATTTATGCGATCTGAAAGTGTTAAGTGTTTCTGATTACCCTTATAATTCATGTTTCCTCCTTCCGCACAGGCAGGGCAATCAGTATCATGTTTAGTATATACTAATTCCTTATGCGGAAGTTATGTCAGGTAGGGCTGAATTTACTCCTTATATACTGGAGTTTAAAACAGCATTTAACTCTGCTTAACTTAACTACAGTCTACAGGACAAGATGTCCAATAAGACGGCCAGAATCTTCGAACTCCCGTGCGATTTTCGGGTTTACTTCGTGTCTGACCGGCTAAATACTACATTATTTTTATTATGTTTTATGGAAAAGAGGTGTTTAGAATGACGAAGGAAATGGATCCAAATTTAAGCCCGGAGACAATCAAGGAGCTGATGGGCGATGATGTTCGGCAGTACAGGCAGAGGAATAAGAAGACAAATTTCATTGAAATCGTCAAGGCCAGTAATAATTACCATCTTCCTGTCGAGGAGCATCTGAGGCTGCTTAACTTGAATGATCCGGATAATGAGTACTCTGCTATCCCTGAAGATATGGATGGTAAGAGCGAAGACAGTAATGACGCAGGACATAAAGATAACATCATTTCCTTCCGGATCCCGAAAGTCTGAAAATTATCAACAGTTTATCGACTTTATCAACCGGTTTTCAACAAAGTTATTAACCGGTATGGATACTATTTTTTGTTTTAAAACAAAATACGTGGCTTTGAAAAAATCTCTGTAAATTTAATATAAGACTTGGGTCTTCTATGATAAAATTCTTAATTATCAAGGAGGCCCATTTTTATGGCAAACAAGAGACGCGACGTTTATAAGGCAAAACC
>JAILKW010000130.1 GCA_024693455.1 Lachnospiraceae bacterium | reverse complement strand
CATGAAAAACAGGTTTTTCTGCAAAACGGTAGGGAAGGAGAAGTTTATAAATATAGCTCCCTGAATTACCAGTATCAGAAGAAGCGGCATTCCTGCCGACTGGAAAGTAAATAAAAGGATCGCCAACACGAAAAGTATTGAGAGCACACTTACTACCACATTATCTCTTGCGAATGATTTTTGGAGATCATACTGGCTGGTTGATTCTCCGACAACATACACCGGTTTTTCTCCGTAGTAATCCTCACAAATGGTATGCATTTCATCCAAAAAGGCAAATGTCTCCTCACTCTCCTGAGGCAGATTCAAATAAACCAGCATTCTGTCATAGTTTTCCCCTTGCAGCTGTTTCCTTGCATTTTCAATCTGCTTATAAATGTCAGTTAGGGTATCCATAACCTCGGGATCCAGATTTACATAACCTTCCATTGTTTTATCATAGGCATACATTATCGTATCTATGAGAGGTATCCTGTACCTTGAAATCCCTCCGACTATTCGTCCGTATTCTTCCTTATCAGCCGCATAAGCACTGTAAAGAAGCTCGCAAAGATCAACATCCATATCCAATACTTCCGAAAGCTGACGGGGAGTAAGGGCATCTGTCAAAACATAGCCTCCCATAGCCTCCTGGCTGGACAAGGATACTATTTCATCTACTTCGTCACGTCCGTTAAGCTGGCTAATGAGCTTTTTTTCAGCTTCATAATCCGCTCCCGGAACACAAAGCGCAACAAAGTTGTTTTCTTCAAAATTATCCCTTATCATGTTTGCCGCTATCTGATTTTCATTCAGGATCGGCGTAGTAAGGGTAGAATATCCGTAAACATACGGACAATTATTGGCAAGATAAGCCGCAATACAAACCAGCACCAAAAAAACAGGCGGTATTATCTTACGCGTAGCATAAGCAAACTTACCTACAAACGGAATATCAGGTACGAAGTTTTTATGCTTCGTCTTCTCCATAATTCCCGAAAAAATAACCAAAAGACCGGGCATAAGCAGGAACACTGCCAAAAGACTGATTATGATCGCTTTTATAAGTACCACGCCCATATCACGACCGATACCGAATTGCATGAAAGTAAGGGCCAAAAGACCTGATATTGTTGTGAGAGAGCTTGAGGTTATCTCCGGAATGGCCTTACCCAAAGATACAATAGCCGCATCCCTTACCGAATACTCTTTTCTTTCTTCCTTAAATCTGTTGCAGAAAATAATTGCATAATCTATCGACAATGCAAGCTGTAAAACAACAGTTACGGAGTTCGAAACAAATGATATCGTTCCGAAAAGAAAGTTGGTTCCCATATTGATCGCAGCTGCTGAAACAAAAGTCAAAAGCAACACGGGAACTTCTCCGTAAGTCTGTGATGTAAAGATCAAAACAAGTACAACTATTATGGCTACTATTACAATGATCTTACTCATTTCCATGGCAATTATCTCTGCCTGTTGATCTCCGAGTGTAGTGGAAACATAGTAATCGTATCCATCAAGCTGTGCCTTCATATTATTCAGGGCATCGAGACACTCTTCCTCGTCCTCAGAATAATTAAAAGTAACATCAAAAAGTGCCGATGCGTTACTGTAATGCTTTGCTATATGGTCATCGTCATCCGTAGTGAATTTAACGGAAAAAACTCCTTCCATATCTTCAAGCATTTTCTGGATCTCTTTTGCCTGATCGAAACTGACATTTGCCACCATGACCGATGCGGTTCCATAGGTGGTAAACTCCTTTTCCATTAAATTCAATCCCTTACGAGTCTCTGTCTCATCACTAAGATATGTAGCAATATCATTTTCAACATTAACCCATCCTGCGGAAAAGGCTGAAAAAATGATCGCTATTATAAAGATCAAAAAGAACAGATTTCGTTTGTCCACAATAAATGAACATATCTTCTCCAATTGTTGCTCTCCTCCTTTTAATAAAAAAATTTACAAAAATGATTTTAACGAGATAAGCCCCGTATAATAGTGCAAAACATACATATTCTATTATTATACTTTTTAATTTTTTGTCAAATCCTTATTAACTACGCTATTTTCTCAAAAATCATCTTTTTGTACCGGATAAACTCTCTGCCCGTATTACCCAAAACAACCTGTTTGGATTCTGCCCCACAGATACACAAATACTTCACATTTGATTTATTGAAAATAATCACTTCAAATGGTATAGTATCGGGAGTGACTTTTATATTCCTATTTCTTTAGGCCGATGTTGGTTTTTCATAAATCTAACGGATCCTGTCACACAAAACCGACACGGAACATTTTTAAAAAGAATTATAATGGAGGAAACATGAACGAAAACGATAAAAAAAATAACGGACCCAATAAGCGTCCTCAGATGCCGCAGCCCATATTGCTGTTCATTCTGTTCTCTCTTGTTGCCGTTTTTATAACAAGCCTTTTATATAACGGGCTTGGTTCTTCCACCTCCCATAAAGTTAGTTACACCCAGTTCTATAAACTGGTTGAATCGGGAGATGTAAGTGAGGTGGTTTTTGATGGCAGCAAGATAACATTTAAGACCAAAAGCACCTCGGAATTTTCTGCTAACGAAGATGATAAACGAAATCAGGAAATCTTCTATCAGAGTACCGGACAAAAACTTTCGGTAAATTATTACACGGGATATATTGAAGATGAAGATCTTGTTCCCACCTTAAAAAAGATGGACGTTACCATTAACAGAGGTAACTCCGATTCCACTTCAGCCATAATTTATAACATTGCGAGCATCGTCATTCCCCTTGTAATAATCTGGGTTGTATTCGCCCTTATTATGAGAAATATGGGCGGCGGAGCCATGGGAGTCGGTAAGAGTACTGCCAAGGTTTACGTTGAGAAAAAAACGGGAGTTACGTTTAAGGATGTTGCGGGCCAGGACGAAGCCAAAGAATCACTTCAGGAAGTTGTTGACTTTTTGCATAATCCGGGCAAGTACACCTCCATCGGTGCAAAACTTCCCAAAGGCGCCTTGCTTGTAGGCCCTCCGGGTACAGGTAAGACCCTTCTTGCAAAAGCTGTCGCAGGTGAAGCCGGTGTTCCTTTCTTCTCACTTGCCGGTTCCGATTTCGTGGAAATGTTTGTCGGAGTAGGAGCCTCCAGAGTAAGAGACCTTTTCAAGGACGCAACCAAAATGGCCCCCTGTATCATCTTCATAGATGAGATCGATGCCATCGGTAAAAGCCGTGATTCCAGATACGGCGGAGGAAATGACGAACGTGAGCAGACACTTAATGCCCTCCTGGCTGAAATGGATGGTTTCGATACCACAAAAGGTATGCTGATACTTGCTGCCACAAACAGGCCTGAGGTTCTTGACAAAGCCCTGCTTCGTCCGGGACGTTTTGACAGACGTATTATAGTTGACAGACCCGATCAAAAAGGCAGACTTGAGACCCTGAAGGTTCATGCCAAAGATGTTGCAATGGACGAAACAGTCGATCTTGAGGCAATGGCTCTTGCGAGCGCCGGCCTTGTCGGATCTGATCTTGCCAATATCATCAACGAGGCAGCCATTACGGCTGTTAAACACGGAAGGAAATCCGTAAATCAGGAAGACCTTTTTGAAGCCTTTGAACTTGTGGCTGTCGGCGGTAAAGAAAAGAAAGACCGTCCCATGAGTGAAAAGGAAAGGCATGTTGTTTCCTATCATGAAGTAGGTCATGCACTTGTTTCGGCTCTGCAAAAGAATACGGAACCGGTTCAAAAGATAACCATTGTTCCCCGAACCATGGGCGCTTTGGGATATACACTTCAGACTCCCGAGGAAGAAAAATTCCTTGAGACCAAGGATGAACTTATTGCTCAGATCACAACTTTCATGGGTGGGCGAGCCGCAGAGCATCTTGTTTATGATGTAGCAACAAGCGGAGCTGCCAATGATATCGAAAAAGCCACAAACATTGCCCGAAACATGGTAACCCGTTTCGGTATGTCCGATCGTTTCGGAATGATGGGCCTTGCAACCATCGAAAGTCAGTATCTTGACGGTCATGCGTCCCTCCTCTGCGGTGAAGCTACCGCAAGCCAGGTTGATACGGAAGTTCAAAAGATCATTACCGAATGTTATACTAAAGCTTACGATCTTCTTGAAAAAAACAGAAAGGTTTTGGACAGCATATCCGATTACCTTTATGAGCATGAGACTATCACGGGAAAAGAATTTATGAAGTTATTCCGTGAAATGACAGGTATTCTCGAGGAAGAAACAGACGAGGCGGTTTCGGAATCTTCCGATACAGAGGATGACAACCGTTTCTTTAAACCTTCACTTATGTTTGAAGACGAATAAAATGGCCAACGAATTATTTTTAATAGATGAAGAATTAAAAAAACTCCCGGATCAACCGGGAGTTTATATTATGCACGATTCCACGGATGCGATAATATATGTCGGTAAAGCCTTAAGTCTGACAAAACGTGTTCATCAGTATTTTCAGCCCAGTCATGACGAAGGGATCAAAAAAAAGCAGATGGTCTCACACATCTCGCGTTTCGAATATATAGTTACCGACAGTGAACTTGAAGCTCTCGTACTGGAAAATAATCTTATTAAAGAGCATAAACCGAAATACAATACTCTTTTACGGGATGACAAAACTTATCCGTATATCAAAGTTACCGTACGGGAAGACTATCCGCGTATTCTTTTTTCAAGGCAGAGTGAAAAAGACGGCAGCAGATATTTCGGCCCCTTCACTTCGGGCACCGATGTACGAAGTACCATAGATCTTGCAAACAAACTTTTCTCACTTCGCAGCTGTAACAAAAAGTTTCCGGAAGCCTTCGGTAAAGACAGACCCTGTCTGAACTTTCATATGGGACAATGCCTCGGTGTCTGCACGGGAAATATTTCAAAAGAGCAGTACCGTAAAAATGTAGACGCCGCCCTTGATTTCCTTGCCGGAAACGTCAAACCGGTATTAAACGATCTTACCGAAAAAATGAACCGGGCCGCTTCTCTTATGGAATTTGAAAAGGCCGCTACCTACCGGGATCTTATTGACAGCGTCAATGCCTGTACAACAAAACAAAAGATCACAGACACGGACGGCGAGGACAAAGATATTGTTGCGATGGCTAAATCCGGCGAAGATGCGGTTATTCAGGTATTCTTTATTCGCGGCGGAAGAATGATAGGACGGGATCATTTCTTTATGAACATCCGATTGGATGATGAGCCTTCAGAACTTTTGCTTGCCTTTTTAATGCAGTTCTATTCGGGAACACCTTTTATTCCCAAGGAGCTATATATTCAGGAAGAACTTCCCGAAGGCAATATTCTTGAAGAATACCTTTCAAAAAAGAGAGGAAACAAAGTCCGTATCCGTACTCCTAAAAGAGGCCAAAAAGAAAAGCTCGTCGAGCTTGCCAAGAAAAATGCCCGTATGGTCCTGACCCAGGATAAAGAGCGTATTCGTCGTGAGGAAGGCCGTACCATCGGCGCAATGAAGGAACTTGCGGAGCTTCTTTCCCTGGAAGGGATAAGCCGTATGGAAGCCTATGACATTTCTCATATCAGCGGATTTGCAACGGTAGGCTCAATGGTTGTTTTTGAGAAGGGCAAACCTCTTCGCAGTGACTACAGAAAATTCAAACTACGCACGATAGAAGGTCCGGATGATTATGCTTCAATGCGTGAAGTCTTAACCAGAAGATTTACTCACGGCATGGAAGAACGTGAAAACTCAGAAGAGGATTACGGTAAATTTTCACGCTTCCCCGATATTATAATGATGGACGGCGGAAAAGGACAGGTTAATATAGCTCTTGAAGTTTTATCCGAACTCGGACTTGACATTCCTGTTGCCGGCATGGTAAAAGATGACCATCACAGGACAAGGGGACTGTATTTTAATAATATAGAAATTCCGATCGAACGAACCAGCGAGGGGTTTAAGCTGATCACACGTTTACAGGATGAAGCCCACAGATTCGCTATAGAATACCACAGATCTCTTCGTTCAAAAGCCCAGGTTCACAGTTTTTTAGATGACATTCCGGGTATCGGCCCCAAACGAAGAAAAGCTTTAATGAAAAGATTTATCAGTGCAGATGCTTTAAGAGAGGCTTCCATCGAAGATATAGCTGAAACCGAAAGCATGAATATCGAGGCAGCAAGAGCTGTTTACGATTATCTGCATCAAAACGAGAAAGGACAATGACTCCGTCACCGAGCAGAGCAAAAAGGACTATGAAACACACAGAAAAACTATATGACAATGATGCCTATGCCACTTCATTCAGTGCAACGGTACTTGAGATAACACCTATAAAAATATCTGAAACATGCAGCGATGTTTACGATCTGGTTTTGGACAAAACTCTGTTCTTCCCTGAAGCAGGAGGTCAAACTTCAGACAAAGGTATTATATCTCCCGAAAGTGACTCGAACGCTATTTTTGAAGTTATACATACCTCTATAGAAAACGATATCATTCATCACACCATCTCAGCACATACAACTTCAGAGCTGCATCCCGGTGACATCGTTTCCGGAGAGATCAATTTTGAGCTTCGCTACAACAATATGCAGCAGCACACCGGAGAACATATTTTTTCAGGTATTGTTCATAAGATTTACGGTTATGACAATGTTGGATTTCATCTTTCCGAAGACATAGTAACTATGGATTATAACGGGGAGTTTACAAAACACCAGATATCCGAGCTCGAAATATGCGCAAACGAAGCCATAGTTGCCTGTCATCCCATCACCTGCTATTATCCTTCGGATAAAGAACTCGAAAATATAGATTACAGATGTAAAAAAGAGTTGACCGGTCCCATAAGAATTGTCCATATCGATGATATTGACGATTGTGCCTGTTGTGCTCCGCACACGAAAAACACATCCGAAGTCGGACTACTCAAAATAGTCGGCTACGAGCGCTACAAAGGCGGCTCCCGTTTTACGATCGTCTGCGGGACAAGGGCGCTTAAAGACTACCGGGTAAAACAAAAAATATGTACAAATGCTTCATCGGTTTTATCCGTTCCTTATACCGAACTTGAAGAGGCTGTTTCTTCTCTTTTAAAAGAGAGAAATGAGCTTCGGCAAAAACTCCACAACATGAATATGACAGAGATATCACAAACCGCTGAAAAATCTTCGAAGCGTTTTTTGATAATTGATACCGATGATGACGGCGCCGTAAGAAACGGAGTTAACATCCTTATGGAAAAATCCGACACACCCTGCGGAATATTCTTTGGCAATGACAAGGACGGATATCGCTTCATACTCGGACATAAAAACGGTGATGCAAGGGAACTTATAACCCGTCTTAAAGAATCCTTTGAATGCCGTGGCGGAGGAAAACCTCAGATGGTTCAGGGACAGGTTTTCACATCTTACGACGACCTAAACAAATTTACAGATAACCTATCATAAAAGAATATTTTTTCATAATCGAGTAGGGGAGGCTTCCCCCCTACTCGATTTAGCTTCGCCGCTATCATCTCGCAAGCATAGCTTGCTCGATGATGTGCGGTCGCCATAATCCGTGGTCTGCAAGCAAGCTTGCACCACGGCTTATGGCTTGTC
>JAILKW010000123.1 GCA_024693455.1 Lachnospiraceae bacterium | reverse complement strand
ACAAATTCATGTCCGAATCCGTGCGCATCCTCGCGGAGCGTTTAACTCAGTCGGAGCTTGTACCCCGACTGAGTATAGTTTGTCATAACCCCCACCTACGCTAACGCTTAGAGGTGGGGGATTTCTCCGACTGAGTTAAATATGTCAGCTAAAGCTGACGCAAATCCTGCGTCAAGTCTCACGATCTGGACTTGAACTTAAAACAGAAAGACAGTATATTTTTGTTAATTTAATAGTAAATTAGCTCATATATTGTTATAAATATGTATTTTTGTTGTGTAAAAACACCAAAAATTCTTTTATGTTAAATAGAAGTATGATATAATTTCTCCAAGTTGTTTTTACAAAGGAGGTTATGATGGGATACAAAGAAACTTATGAGCAGTGGCTTAGCAGCCCCTATTTTGATGATGATACCAAAAGGCAGCTAAGAGAGATAGCAGGAAATGAAAAAGAGATCGAGGACAGATTCTATATGGATCTTGAATTCGGTACAGCAGGACTTCGAGGAGTTATTGGCGCCGGTACAAATCGTATGAATGAATATACGGTCAGAAAAGCTACACAGGGACTGGCAAATTACATCAACAAGGTAGGCGGTGCTGAGCGCGGAGTAGCTATTGCTTACGACTGCCGTCGTATGTCACCCGAGTTTGCCGATGTTTCAGCTCAGTGTCTTGCAGCAAACGGGATCAAGGCCTATGTATTTGAATCACTTCGTCCCACCCCCATGCTTTCGTATGCAGTAAGAAAGCTTGGATGTATAGCAGGTATCAATATCACAGCGAGCCATAATCCTCCCGAATATAACGGTTATAAGGTTTATTGGGAAGACGGCGCACAGATCACACCTCCTCATGATACAGGTATCATGGATGAGGTTCGTGCTATCACGGATTATTCAGAGGCTAAATCAATTCCCAAGACAGACGCTGTGTCAAAGGGATTATATCAGGTTATCGGTGCAGATATAGACGATCCCTACATGGAGGAGCTTAAGAAGACAATCCTTCATCAGGATGCTATTGACGCAGTCGGCAAAGATATTACCATTGTATATACACCTCTTCACGGTACAGGAAATATTCCGGTTCGCCGTATTTTGAAGGAGCTCGGATTCCCGAATGTATATGTGGTTCCCGAGCAGGAGCTTCCTGACGGAGAGTTCCCCACAGTTTCATATCCCAATCCGGAAGCTAAGGAAGCTTTTGAGCTTGCGCTTGCTCTCGGAAAGGAAAAAAATGCAGATCTCGTTCTTGCAACAGATCCCGACGCTGACAGACTCGGAGTTTATGTTCGTGATAAGGCCGGTGAGTATCATTGCCTTACAGGTAATATGTCAGGCTGCCTGATCGGTGATTATGTAATAGGCCAGCGCAAGGCAAGAGACGGAAGTCTTCCCGCTGACGGAGCATTCATCAAATCAATAGTTTCAACCAATCTGGCAGATGCCATAGCTGAGCATTACGGTATTGAACTTATCGAGGTTCTTACCGGATTTAAGTTCATCGGCGGAAAGATACTCGAGTTCGAGAAGACAGGCAAGGGAACATATCTGTTCGGTATGGAAGAGAGCTACGGATGCCTTACCGGAACATATGCAAGAGATAAGGACGCTGTAGTTGCATCTATGGCACTTTGCGAAGCAGCAGCATACTATAAGACAAAGGATATGACTCTTTGGGATGCTATGGTTAATCTCTATGAGACTCTCGGATACTATCAGGATGCAGTTTCAGCTATTACACTTAAGGGTAAAGAAGGAATCGAGAAGATCGGTTCTATAATGACAGGCCTTCGTGCTGAGCCTCTTAAGAAGATCGGTGATTATGACGTTGTAAAGGTTCGTGATTATCAGGCTGACGAGATCACAGATATGAGTACCGGAGCAAAGACACCTACCGGACTTCCCAAGTCAAATGTTTTGTACTATGAGCTCACTGACGGAGCATGGGTTTGTGTTCGTCCTTCAGGTACAGAACCTAAGATCAAGTTCTATTATGGAATCAAAGGTACTTCGGCAGAAGATGCCGATAAGCGCGCAAACGATATGAAAGCTGCCCTTGACAGCCTTTCAGATACATTAATTAATGGTTAAAATAACAAATTTGTAACCTTTTTATTGTTGAATATGTAGATAAGCCTTGTAAATACAAGGAAAAATGTTACAAAACCTTGACAAACCCCGAAAAAACCATTATAAATAATTGTTGTTAGTAAGTTATCACTGACGAAAATAGTTAGATTCCATAGAGGAGGAAATAAAATTATGAACAAGACAGAGTTAGTAACTGCTATGGCTGAGAACGCAGATATCTCAAAGAAGGATGCTGAAGCTGCACTTAAGGCTTTTACAGATGTTGTAGCTCAGGAGCTTAAAAAGGGAGAGAAGATTCAGCTTGTAGGATTTGGTACATTTGAAGTATCAGAAAGAGCTGCACGTACAGGACGTAATCCTCAGACAGGTGCAGAGATGAACATTCCTGCCAGCAAGGCTCCCAAGTTCAAGGCAGGCAAGGCTCTTAAGGATATGATCAACGCGTAATCGTATTTCTGAAAAGATGTCCCGCCACCTATTAGATACGGACGGCGAGGCATAAATGATTAAGTGTCTATAGCGGGTGAAGCCTTACCGGTTTCACTCGCTTTTGTTGTGATCATCTGATCGCGGCAGACGGGATGGATCTGATTTGTTTTGAAAGGTTTGTACTTATGAGATTGGATAAATTTCTTAAGGTTTCAAGGATAATAAAAAGAAGAACAGTGGCTAATGAAGCCTGTGATGCAGGCCGGGTTAAGCTTAATGACAGGGTTGCAAAAGCAGGTGCGGATGTATCCGTTGGGGATGTTATAGAGATTACTTTTGGAAACAAGACGGTTAAGGTGGAAGTTCTCAGTTTGGCGGAGAGTACCAAAAAAGAAGATGCAGCCGATATGTATAGGGAGTTATAAAAATTTTTATAAAAAAATAAAAAATTATAAAAAAGGGTGTTAACATTTCGGGTAAAGTGTCCGATAATAATAAAAAGTAAATGTTTTTTTAGAATTATGGAAGTGGCTATGACAAAATTCAAATCACGCACTCGAAAAAAGCCCTTTGTGGCTATATTGGTGGTATTTCTGCTTGTTATGATGTCGATACAGATGGCAAGTTTGTATGGCAGGTATGATAAGTATCGCCAAAAAGAAGCTTCACTTAATTCTGAAGTAAAAAGTCAGGAAGAAAAGAAGCAGGATTTATTGGATTATGAGAATTACACCAAATCCGATAAATACGTGGAGAATACCGCCAAAAGTAAGCTTGGTCTGGTATATGAGAATGAGACAATATTTAGAGAGCACTGATACAGATGATATCATCGACAGAGTAGCTGATTATATAAATAAAAACGAAATGATAGGACAGAAGGATTCTGTTTTCCTCGGAGTATCCGGAGGAGCTGATTCCGTCTGTCTTCTTTTAGTTATGTCAAAGCTTGCCAAAAAACTCGGGTTTACCCTTAAGGTCATTTCCGTAGAACACGGAATAAGGGGAGAGGAATCAAGGCAGGATGCGGCATTTGTTGAAAAACTGTGTATAGAAAAGGATATCCCCTGCAGGGTGATCCCGGTTGATGCACCGGCATATGCAAAAGAGAATAAGATGACGCTTGAGGAAGCGGCAAGAAAGCTTAGATATGAGGCTTTTTTTTCTGTGGCGAAAGAAGGCGATATAATAGCAAGTGCCCATCATGCTAATGATAATGCCGAGACTTTCCTGTTTAATCTGATACGGGGGAGTGATCTTAGGGGGCTTTCCGGGATATCTCCGGTTTCGGACATGAAAGGCCGAAAACTGATCAGACCTCTTCTTTGCCTTGAAAGAAGTGAAATAGAGGCATATCTGGAAAAGGAAGGACAGGAGTATCGTACCGATTCCACCAACGTATCTTTAGAACACGACAGGAACAGGATAAGGCTTGCGGTAATGCCCGAGTTTTCACGCATCAACAGTAAGGCGGTAAGTCATATAAATGATGCTATAGCTGCCATAAAGCGCAGCTGTGATGCCGGGGAAAGACGATCGAAAGAGATAGTTGCGGAGGCGAAGGGATCAAAGGGGCTTGATACAGAAAGGCTCATGCTTCTTCCAAAAGGCGACAGGGGAAGTGTGATAATGACCTGGTTGAGAGGAGAGCTTTCTTCGGTGAAGGATATCGGAAGAGTCCATGTTGAGGCCATAGAAAATCTTGCGGAAGGGGCAAGTGGAAGAGGCGTGGATATACCGGGCGGCGTAAGGGTGGAAAAGACTTATCACGAACTTGTTATAAAAACCGCCGGTGCTTATGATACGAAATCCTACAGGGAGTTTGTCATTCCTCCCCTTGATGAGGAAGAGGTTTATCAGCTCAGTTTGGAAGGTTATGATATTAATATAACTTTGCACGGTATTACATGGGCGGAAGGAAAAGAAATTCCTCAAAAAACCTATTATAAATGGTTTGATTATGATAAAATCAAAGGTGGATTAACTCTGCGCCGCAGAAAAAAAGGTGACAGGATAGTGGTTACCGAAAGCGGGTGTCATAAGTCAATAAAAGATCTTTTTAAAGATGAAAAGATAGACAGGGATTTAAGAGATGAGATTTTGCTTTTGGCGGACGAGAGTGAGATAGTTTGGGCTATAGGTGTCCGGGGCAGTGAAGGATATCGTATAGGCCGGGAAACAAAGAGGATATTAGAGATTAATATACTTAGGAGTTGATATGGCAGAAAATATTAAAGTTATGCTTCCCGAAGAGGAGCTGGACAGAAGGATCACAGAGTTAGGAGAACAGATAAGCAAGGATTATGCGGGAGAAAGTGTATTTCTTGCTGTTACACTTCGCGGAGCGGTTTTCTTTGGATGTGAACTTGCAAAGAGGATTTCGGTTCCCGTAACCATTGATTTTTTACAGACAAGCAGTTACGGCGGAGGAACTGTTTCTACAGGAGAAGTTAAGATAGTAAAGGATCTTGAACTTCCCGTAGAGGGACAGAATCTTATTGTTGTTGAGGATATAATTGACAGTGGTCATACACTCAACCACCTTTCCAAGGTTATGAAGGACAGGCATCCCAAGTCATTTGCTATCGCAACCATGCTTGACAAGCCTGACAGAAGAGAAGTGGATGTGGACGTTGATTATACGGGATTTACCATTCCGGATGCTTTTGTTGTGGGTTATGGTTTGGATTATGATCAAAGATACCGTAATCTTCCCTACATAGGTGTGGTTGAATCATAAGAGTTGAGTTTGTTTTCTGTGTAAAGGAAGAGAGGAAGTTTTGAAACAGAAAAGTGGTTTTGGTTTTTATCTTCTGCTTATAGTACTGGTATTTTTCTTCTGGTATTATTTTTCGGCGACTGCTACATCGGACATTACGTCTAAGGAATTGTTCGCGCAGATATCCGAAGGAAAAGTTACAGGTATAGTCATAAAACAAAATGCAGAAGTACCTACAGGAGAAGCAAGGGTTACGATAAAGGATGCAAAAAAGGTACATATTCTTTACGTTTCCGACGTTAATGCACTGCAGAGCGAGCTTAAGGTGGCGGGCTTTGACAGATATACCGTTACCAATGTTCCGCAGGACGGATGGGTTAAGCAGATGCTGCCCATGCTTATAGTAGTGGCTGCGTTATTTTTACTGTTCATGGTTATGATGAATTCGCAGGCGCAGATGCAGGGCGGATCCGGCGGCAAAATGATGAACTTTGGCAAAAGCCGTGCCAAGATGACGACTCAGGATAAGATAAAGATCCGTTTTGAAGATGTTGCCGGCCTTGCTGAAGAAAAAGAAGAACTTGCGGAGGTTGTTGATTTTCTTAAAGAGCCTCAGAAATATACAATGGTCGGAGCGCGTATTCCAAAAGGTATGCTTTTGGTCGGCCCTCCGGGAACAGGTAAGACACTGCTTGCGAAGGCGATTGCGGGAGAAGCCGGAGTTCCGTTCTTTTCCATTTCAGATTCGGCTTTCGTGGAAATGTTCGTAGGTGTCGGTGCTTCACGTGTAAGGGACCTTTTTAATGAGGCCAAAGAAAATGCACCTTGTATAGTTTTCATTGACGAGATCGATGCGGTTGCAAGACGACGCGGATCCGGTATGGGCGGCGGACATGACGAGAGGGAGCAGACCCTTAATCAGATGCTCGTTGAGATGGATGGTTTCGGTGAAAATGAAGGCATTATAGTTATGGCTGCAACCAACCGTGTGGATATTTTGGATCCGGCCATTATGCGACCCGGAAGATTTGACCGTAAGGTATTTGTAGGAAGACCCGACGTGAAGGGCAGGGAGGACATCCTAAAGATTCATGCAAAGAATAAGCCTCTCGGTGAAGATGTGGATCTGCACACGGTTGCCCGTACTACTGCGGGATTTACAGGAGCGGATCTTGAGAATCTTTTAAATGAGTCAGCTATAGCTGCGGCAAAAGATAACAGAAAGTTTATCATGATGAGGGATATCAAGGATTCCTTTGTCAAGGTTGGAATAGGTACTGAGAAAAAGAGTCGTATCATCACGGAAAAAGAAAAGAAAATTACGGCTTATCACGAATCAGGTCATGCTATCCTGTTTCATGTGCTTCCGGATGTGGGACCGGTGTATTCTGTTTCCATCATTCCTACAGGAGGCTCGGCGGCAGGTTATACAATGCCACTTCCGGAAAAGGATGAGATGTTCAACACAAGGGGCAGAATGCTTCAGGAGATCATCGTGGATTTCGGTGGCAGAGTTGCCGAAGAACTGATATTTGACGATATTACAACAGGTGCTTCACAGGACATCAAACAGGCAACAAGTACTGCACGTGCCATGGTTACACAATACGGTATGAGCGCGTCTGTCGGACCTGTTTGTTATCATGAGGAAGATGAAGTATTTTTAGGTCGCGATTACGGACATGTTAAGGGATACGGAGAAGCGGTTGCGGGCGAAATAGACGCTGAGATCAAGAGGATCCTTGAAGAATGCTACAGTAAGGCAAGGGATATAATAAAGGAGCATGAGGATATACTTGAAAAATGCGCGGGACTGCTTTTGGAGAAGGAAAAAATATCAAGGGCAGAATTTGAAGCTCTTTTTGGAGAGGAATAATACATGAACAAAGAGGCGATCTTTTCAGACGGCAGCGAGGTATTTGTAAATCCACCGGAGCCTGCAGAAGGTGAGAGGGTTTGCATTAGGATAAGACTTGCCGGTGGTGAGAATGCTCATGCTTACTTATGTACAGGACGATCAATCGTTCAGATGAGATTCGATGAGAGTGTCGGAGATTTTGATTTTTTTAAAACAACGGTTAACCTTTCCGACGAGACATTTGCATATTATTTCATGATCTTATCGGGAGGCAATCTGTATTATTACGACAGATACGGGATCTCAAATGAGATAAGGTGGCAGTATGCTTTTCGAATAGTTCCGGGATTTTCCACACCCGAATGGAGCAAGGGTGCTGTCATGTATCAGATCCTTGTTGACAGATTTTGCAACGGTGATACTTCAAATGACGTTACAGACAGGGAGTATTACTATATTACGAGACCTGTTACCAGGGTTAAGGACTGGGACAAACTGCCCAGCGAATTTGATGTTACGAATTTCTACGGTGGAGATTTGGCCGGAGTAGCTCAGAAATTATACTACTTAAAGAGTTTGGGAGTGGAAGTAATCTACTTCAATCCGTTATTTGTATCACCTTCCAATCATAAATATGATACTCAGGATTATGATTATATCGATCCTCATTACGGAAAGATAGTATCCGACGGAGGATTTTCTCTTCCCGAAGGCGAGAACAGTAACAGTAAAGCCAGCAGATATATTAAGAGGGTTGCTTCAAAAGAAAATTTGGAAGCTTCCAACAGAATGTTTGCCGATTTCGTGGAAATGGCCCACGAGAAAGGCATCAAGGTTATTTTGGACGGCGTTTTCAATCATTGCGGTTCGTTCAATAAATGGCTGGACAGGGAAAGGATATATGAAGGCGTTGAAGGATATGCACCGGGAGCTTTTGTTTCCAGAAACAGTCCTTATCACAATTTCTTTTATTTCCATTCCAATGAGGACGGTGACTGGCCTTATAACAGAAGTTATGATGGTTGGTGGGGACACGATACACTGCCCAAGCTAAACTATGAGGGAAGTGCGGCTCTTGCCGATTACATACTTCAGATAGGTAAAAAATGGGTTTCACCTCCTTACAATTGTGACGGATGGCGACTTGATGTTGCGGCGGATCTGGGATTTTCGGAGGAATACAATCATAACTTCTGGAGAAGATTCAGAGATGCGGTAAAGGAAGCCAATCCCAAGGCTATAATTCTCGCCGAACATTACGGAGATGCTTCCGGATGGCTTGCGGGAGATCAGTGGGATACCATTATGAATTACGATGCTTTTATGGAGCCTGTTTCCTATTTCCTGACAGGTATGGAAAAGCATTCGGATCGTTTTGAAGGTAATCGTATAGGAGACGGAAAACAGTTTGAACTGACAATGAGACATTGCATGACTCAGTTTTTATCTCCTTCGTTATATTGTTCGATGAACCAGCTTTCCAACCATGATCACAGCCGGTTCCTTACAAGGACAAATCATAAGGTTGGACGAGTCGGTACACTCGGAAGTGCTGCCGCAAGTGAAGGGATTTCATATTCTGTATTCAGACAGGGAGTTCTTATTCAGATGACCTGGCCCGGAGCACCCACGCTTTATTATGGTGATGAGGCAGGTGTTGTGGGATTTACGGATCCGGATAACAGACGAACATATCCCTGGGGAAAAGCGGATTACGAACTGATCGATTTTCACAGAGATCTTATTTATCTTCACAGATCCAGGGAAGCACTCAGAAAAGGTGCGTTTATGTTCCTTGACTGTGGAAAAGGCTATATCAGTTATGCTCGTTTTTCAAAAAATGAAAAGCTGATCGTTGTTATTAGCGGTGGTACTGAGGATGTTGATATTGAGATTCCGGCGTATTTGGCAGAGATTCCGAAAAACGGAGTTGTTAATCAGATATTTGTGACCAATAATCTCGGATACTCTATTTTACCTACGGAAATCCCTCTTGAAGACGGAATTCTAAAACTTCATCTTGAAGCCGGATCGGGAATGATTTTTGAGGGCAAAGTTTAATAATTATGTCAAAGAAAAAAATAGTCCTTGGGATTTTAGCCCATGTTGACGCCGGAAAGACCACTCTTTCCGAAGCTATGCTTTATTCTTGCAAGACCATCAGAAGTTTAGGAAGAGTAGATCATAGAGATACGTTTTTGGATACAGACGAAATTGAAAGAGAAAGAGGAATTACGGTTCTTTCCAAAGAGGCGAGGCTTTCTGCCCCGCTTTGTGATATTACTTTACTGGATACGCCCGGTCATGTCGATTTTTCGGCAGAGACTGAGCGTACTCTTATGGTTGCAGATGCAGCTATCTTGCTGGTGTCCGCCATTGACGGTGTTCAAAGTCATACGCGGACCTTATGGCGTCTACTGAATGAGTATAAGATACCCTGTTTCATTTTTGTTAATAAAATGGATATAGCCTCAAGATCCGAGGAAGACCTTCTTGATGAGCTTAAAACAGAGCTTTCCGATGGATGCGTGAGGGGAAGCTTTTCCGGTGAAAAAGAGCTGGAGGAGCTTGCTCTTTGCAGTGAGCAGTTGCTGGAAGAGTATTCCCTGAAGCATTCCATATCGGAGGAGTCTCTGGAAAAGGCTGTATCAAAAAGGGAGGTATTTCCTGTTGTATTCGGAAGTGCTCTTAAACAGCAGGGAGTGGATGAACTTCTGGATGTTATCGGAAGGCTTGCTTTACCGGTTTCATTTTCCAAAGAGTTTGGTGCAAGGGTATATAAGATCTCAAGAGATAAGTCCGGTAACAGACTTACTCACCTTAGGATAATGGGCGGAGAACTCGCTAACAGACAGGAACTTAACGATGAGAAAGTTACGGGAATAAGGATATACAACGGAGAAAAATTCGAAGCGGTAACTACTGCAGGTACAGGAGAGGTCGTTTGTGTTCTCGGACTTACGAACAGCCGTGTCAGGATGGGATACGGGGTTTGTGAGGAAGAAAGGCCTGCGTACCTTGCCCCTGTGCTTTCGTATCGCGTCAATCCACCCTCGGATGTGAGTGCAGTGGTTTTGTTTGAAGATATGAAGCTGCTTGAAGAGGAAGATCCGTCTCTTTCGGTGGAATGGCTGGATGAAGTTAAAGAGGTACATCTTTCCTTAATGGGAGCAGTACAGCTTGAGGTGATAACCGAGAGGATCAAGTCAAGATTCGGATTTGTTGTAACTTTCGATTCGGGAAGAATATTATACAAAGAAACCATAACCAATACTGTCGAAGGGATAGGTCATTTTGAACCCTTAAGACATTATGCTGAGGCGCATATCTTACTTTCACCGGGTGACGAGGGAAGCGGGATCACAATAGATAATGAATGTTCTGTGGATGAACTCGGCAGACAGTATCAGAAACTTATTCTTACACATATTGGAGAAAGAGAACATCGCGGCGTTCTTACGGGGTCTCCGGTCACGGATATACATTTTACCGTAATAGGTGGGAGAAGTCATAATAAGCATACGGAAGGCGGAGACTTCAGACAGGCGGTTTACAGGGCTATACGTCAGGGACTCAGGAAGGCTAAAAGTGTATTGCTGGAGCCTTATTATGAGGTTACGCTTACGATTCCCATGGACTATGTGGGAAGGGCGATGACTGATTTTTCCAAAATGAACGGCCATATAGAAGCCCCGATCATAGAGGATAATAATGCAACGCTTTACGGAGAAGTTCCGGTTTCCTGTGTAGGAGACTATGCAAGGGAGGTTGCTGCATATACCGGAGGCAGCGGACGGATATCTTTTTCGCTCGGGGGATACAGACCTTGTCATAACGCAAGTGAAGTAATTGAGCAAAGAGGGTATGATCCTGAAGCGGATCTTAGGAATCCGACATCTTCCGTTTTTTGCGGACATGGTGCAGGCTTTCAGGTCCCCTGGTATGAGGTGGATGACATGGCTCATGTTCCGCCTATAGATTACGATGATCCCGTTATAGACGGAGAACATGTAAGAGAAGTGATAAGGGCGGCGAGACAGGAAGCAATGCCTGCCGATGAGTCCGAAATCGGTCAGATGCTCACGAAAAAAGAAAGAAAAAATGTTTCCCGCGTTTTGGGATCGTATACCGGATATACCGGAATGGATGCAGAACTTGAAGCTATATTTGTCAGAGAGTTCGGCCCGATAGCCAGTCCGATCCGGGACAATGATATCAGTGTCAGAGATTACGACAGTGAAAAGCAAAAAAGGCAGCAGGATGCCAGAGATGATTATTTCTCATCTCATAAAAATGCGGTTAAAAAGCCGGAAAAACCAAAAGAAAAAGTTCTTATAGTTGACGGCTATAATGTTATATTTGCCTGGAAGGATACCAAGGAACTTGCCAAAAAAAATATGGACGGCGCAAGAGGAGTTCTTCTTGACGCGGTATCCAATTATGCCGGGTATACGGGAGAAAGGGTCATAGTGGTTTTTGACGCTTATCTGCGAAGGGACAATCCGGGCGTAAAAGAGATATATAATAATATAAATGTAGTATATACAAAACAGGATGAAACGGCCGATGCTTACATCGAAAAGACAGCGCACGAATTGTCGGGAAAGGTACAGCTTAGGGTAGTAACCTCCGACAGAAATGAACAGGATGTGGTAATGGGGAGCGGAGCTCTTCGCATGTCCTCTGCCGAATTCTATGAAGAAGTAAAGCGTGTAAGCAAGCAGGGTATGGAAGCCCCGGGATCAGGCCGGTGGGAGGTATAGATGAAGTTTATACATTGTGCAGACCTTCATCTTGACTCGAAGATGGAGAGTAATCTTTCCGGTGAAGATGCAAGACTCAGGAGAGAGGAATTACTTGATACTTTTTCGGGAATGGTTGGTTATGCTTCCGAAAACAATATAACTGCTATTTTGATAGCGGGAGATCTGTTCGATAAAGTGCATATAAGAAAGCACGCAAAGCAAAGGGTGTGGGAAGAGATCAACGGTCATCCGGAGATTGATTTTATTTATCTTCAGGGAAACCATGACAGAAGTGATTTCCTTGATATAGAAGGTCCGTATCCCGATAATTTAAAGCTTTTTTCGGGTGAAGAATGGATAAGCTACAGCTACGGAGATGTTGTGATCACCGGAAGGGAGATCACTGATAACAATTATAAGACCCTTGGAGCCAATCTTGTGCTTGATTCCACCAATTGTAATATAGTAATGCTTCACGGACAGGAATCCGAGTACGAGGGCAGCGACAAAACCTACGTTGTAAACCTTCCGGAATTTAGGGATAAGGGTATTGATTATCTGGCTCTCGGACATATACATTCCTACAAGCTTGACCGTTTGGATGACAGAGGAGTTTACTGTTATAGCGGAGCCCTGGAGGGAAGAGGATTTGACGAGGTGGGTCCAAAAGGTTTTGTGGTACTCGATGTTGAAGATAAAAAAATATCTGTTACCTTCATTCAGTTTGCAAAGCGGCTTATACATGAGGTTGTGGTGGAGGTTGATCCCGAAGATGATATGGCTTCAATTCTTGAAAAGATAAAAACGTATACCGAAATGTATCCGGAGAGGGATCTTACAAAGGTTATAATAACAGGCCACAGATCAATGGATCTTGATATTGATCTGCCCAGGATAAAGCGCAATTTTGAAAACAGGTTTTTCCTTTTCAAGGTATGTGATGAAACGAGGGTAGAGATCAATTATGAGCAATACGCAAATGACAGATCTTTGAAGGGAGCTTTTGTCAGACTTATGGAAAACAAGGACATCCCTGATGAAGACAGAGACAGGATTATTGAGATAGGAATGAAGGCTTTAATGGGAGAGGAGTTTACAGATTGAAGCTTATCGAATGTTATATCACCGGTTTTGGCCGGTTAAAAAACAAATCCTATAAATTCGATGAAGGAATTACCGAGTTTCTTGAAGATAACGGATGGGGTAAGACCACTTTTTCTGTTTTTATAAAAGCGATGTTTTTCGGAATGGAGTATTCACGTAAGTCAAAGCTTTTGGAAAGGAAACATTATCTTCCATGGGAAAAGGGTACATACGGCGGCAGTCTGACTTTTTCATTTGAGGGAAAGACTTACAGGATTGAAAGAACCTTCGGAGAAAAAGAAAAGGATGATACCTTTAAGTTGTATGATGCGGTCAGCGGAAAAGAAAGTACAGATTATTCCGTAAATATCGGAGAGGAAATATTTGAAGTGGACAGAGAGTCCTTTGAAAGGAGTATCTTTGTTCCTCAGGAAAGCCTTTCGCTTGAGATAACCGACAGTCTCAATGCCAAGATGGGCGGCGTTGCGGATGCTCAGGGAGATCTTAAGAATTTCGAAGCGGTAATAAAACGAATTGAAGCGGCCACTAAGGTTTATACACAAAACAGTAAAGTTAATCCCGGAAAGTTAAGGCAGATAAATGCAGAGCTTTCCGAGGCAAGAGAACAGTCCGAAAAGATACCAAGCCTGTTGGAAGCATATGAGACCAGGATGGCTTTGGCTGCGGATAAGAAAGAAGAGCTTTCCCGACTGGAAGAAAAAAAGGGAGAGATCACACAAAAAATAACCGAGTCCGGAGCAAAGGAGCAGAAACTCGGAGAATATAAGGTCATAAAGCAAAATCTTGAAAAGCAGCAGGATACGATGACCGAACTCGGAAAATATTTTAAATCCGGAGTTCCCAAGTCGGAGGAACTGGATGAATGGGATGACAGAGAAAGAGATTTAGAGGTAAACAGAAGTAAGAGGGACGAACTCCGTTCCCAGCAGCCCGATGAACACGAAATATCATTTCTAAAAGATATGTTTGAGGATGATCCCATAGATCAGGCTACCATTGATCAGTGGAGCGATCAGGCAAAGAAGATACAGAATCTTCGTATGCGGGGAGAGCATTCCCAAATGACGGAAGAGGAAAGAGGAACTCTTGCCGAACTGAGGAATTTTTTTGTAAAAAAGGAACCCACTGTAGACGAATTAAAAACCCAGCTTTCCATATCAAGTCGTGGAAGAGAACTTTCGGGAAAGCTGCAGAGTTTGGAGGAAAGATATAAGGATCTTAGGGAGAGAGAGGATGAAATTCACGCAGATGACGAAGACTCGCTAAAAGGGTTCAACACGGTTCTTCTTGTCCTGCTGGTATTGGCTCTTTTGGCGGGAGCGGTTTATTTTATCAAGTTCCCGGTCCGTTCCTGGATAACAATTGCTGTTTCGATCACCTGTATTTTGGCTGCCATACTTATTTTTGTATTTGGTCTTTTACTTGTGATCATCAAAAAAGGGCGCAATACGAGAGACAGGGAGCAGTTTGAAAAATCATTATCGGAGGCGGGAGAAGAACTTGCCCGTGGCCGTGATGAATATGATGAGATACTTGAAGCTAATCAAAGCTTTCTTTCGGACTTCCCGGAAATAGACGCGGAGGATATCCAGCAGTCGATAATAGAGATCCAAAGAAAGATGGACAGATTCCAAAGCCTTGAGGAGAAGGAAAAAGAATTTTTAAGTTCAAGTTCGGAAAGTATGGATGAACTGTCATCATTGCAGCTTGAACTTTATACTTCCCTTTCTCATTATACAACCATACTTGAGATCAATCTTTATGAAGATCCCAAGGAAGAACAGGTTATTAAGGATATTTCATCATATCATCAAAGATATAATGATTATCTTTCGAGATCCAGAGAGATCAGCAGGATCACAGCCGGGATCAATGCTGAATATGATGGCTTGATGGCGGTGATAAACAGTTTCCCTGTTGAGAATAATGATTCCATTCCTGTTTGTCTGAAAGAGATACGTCAGAAATATATTCTTTACAACGAGACCAAAAAGCAAATATATGAACTTAACACGGAAGTAAAGCAGTTTGAGACCACGCATAAATTAAATACGGAATCGGACACTCTGGCATCTTTGCAGGAGGAGCAAAACCGGATTGAAGATGAGATAACGGGACTTCGCAGTGTAATAGCCGAGGATGAGAAAAACCTGGATGATACTCTTAAAACACTTCAGGAATGCGAAGAGATGTCGGAACGTATAGATGAGCTTCTTGAAACAAAAGGAGAGATTGAGGAAAAGGTAAGACTGTACGAAGCTACGGTAAACTATCTCAATGAAGCTAAGGAAGAGTTTTTGTCTGAGTATATGGGACCGCTTCAAAGAAGTATGAGAAGATATCTTAAGAAGATATATGATGACAGAGACTCATCAATATTGACAAACGCAATTTCTCTGGATATGAATCTTGGACTTTTATTCAGGTATCAGGGAATAACCAGAAGCGGAGAGTTTATGAGTGTAGGATATCAGGATCTGGCAGCATTTTGCGGAAGACTGGCGCTTGTGGATATTTTATATCCCAGGCAGACACCCATGATAATTTTAGATGATCCGTTTACCAATTTTGATGAGGATAAGCTTGAAAAGGTAAAGGAGTTGCTTTCGGAGAT
>JAILKW010000085.1 GCA_024693455.1 Lachnospiraceae bacterium | reverse complement strand
TCAATGGCTGACATTGAAGCAATCATCAATCATTTAAATGCTCCTCTAAAAGTACGAAAAGACGCCATAAATGTCTATAAGATCATAGCAGAGGCAGAAAGTAAGGCTCATGGCACAGATGTTTCTATGATCCATTTTCATGAGGTGGGGATGAAAGATGCAATTGCCGATGTGACAGCTGTATGTTTGTTGATGGATGAGCTTGCTTTTGATAAAGTAATAGTTTCTCCCGTTAATACCGGTTTCGGAGAAGTTAAATGTGCACACGGAATAATGCCTGTGCCGGCTCCTGCCACAGCCAATATATTAATGGGCGTTCCTTTTTATAAAGGTGATGTAAAAGGAGAATTGTGTACTCCGACAGGTGCGGCTTTGATAAAATACTTTGCAGATGATTTTGGCCTAATGCCGGTGATGAATGTTTCAGCTATCGGCTACGGTTTTGGAAACAAAGAATTTAAAAGATTAAACTGTATGAGAGCCATTGCCGGTGAAACAGAGGGAAAGAAAGATGAAGTTATACTTCTTTCATGCAATATAGATGATATGACAGCTGAAGAATTATCATATGCCTCATCTTTACTTATGGAAGAAGGTGCAAGAGACGTATATACAACAGCGATCGGAATGAAAAAGGGTCGTCAGGGAACACTTCTTACATTGATCTGCAGCCCGTCGGATAAAGAGAAGTTTGCAAAATTAATATTTAAGCATACCTCAACGATCGGAATACGTGAGCTTGCGGCCTCGAGATATATATTGGAAAGAGAGCAGGTCAGAATAGGTTCACCGTATGGTGACATTTTAGCGAAGAGATCCTTTGGTTACGGTACCGATAAGATAAAATATGAATATGAAGATCTTGCGAAGCTTGCAAGAGAAAATAATAAAAGTATAGAAGAAATAAAACGTGACATAAAAGATATAGAATCATAAATTATATGAATGATAAAGATAATAACCCTTTAATATCAGATTAAACGATCACAAATTAATGGGTTATTAACTGTAAAAATAAAAGGTCTGAATTCGGGAATGGATTCAAACCTTTTTTTATTTTAAATAAACAGATGTCTGCGTAACAGACTAAAATCCAGCACAAAGTCTTATAGGCAGGACTTTAAGCGTAGTGAAGCGATTCTTCAAATAACCGGACATAACAGTTGCCTGTTCAACTGGTAGCACGTATAGAAAGATGGCTTGGATTATTTAAAGAAACGAAGAACACCGAAAACCTTACCCAGTATGATACAGTCAGGTACAATGATCGGATCCATAAAATCATTTTCCGGCTGGAGACGGATATGACCGTCTTCTTTGTAGAAGGTCTTAACAGTAGCAGAGTCATCTACGAGAGCAACTACCATATCTCCGTTCTTCGCAGAATTAGTAGATTCTACCATAATGGTATCTTTGTCAAAAATACCTGCGTTGACCATACTGTCACCTTTGACACGAAGCATGAAAGCATCCCCTTTAGGTACATATTCGGAAGGGATGGGGAAGTAGCCTTCTATATTATTAACCGCAAGTAAAGGCGCTCCGGCAGCAACAGTACCTACCAAGGGAATATGAATAAGCTCCCTTCTAAGCATGTTGTAACTGTCATCAATGATCTCTATAGCCCTGGGCTTGGTAGGATCCCGTCTGATATATCCGTTTTTCTCCAATGCTTCAAGATGAGAAAAAACAGATGAAGTAGATTTAAGGCTCACGGCCTCGCATATCTCTCTAACTGAGGGCGGATATCCCCTGTTTAAGATTTCTTTCTTAAGATATTCAAGTATTTCCGACTGTTTCTTACTGATATTACCGTAATCCATACAATCCTCCTATTTAGTATTGTTTAACTCATGTTAACACAAAAACCAACCAAAAGCAAACATATTTTCTGAATATTTGTTCGGGTTTTGCCTGTAACACTAAATCAGGATCCGATATTGTAAGAAGTTTGTCTTATGTGGGAATGCCTAATTCAACTATATTTAGATGTTATCCTCATATGATATGCAAAAAAATGAAATTTAATTGTACCGATGAATAAATGTATCGTATAAAACAATGTTACGGTAATAAACAGATATGATAAAAAAAATCGCAAAAATTTTCAATCTCAGTGTTGACAAACAAATGTTAGCGGTGTATATTTGATTTACGAACAGTTGTTCGGAAAATATGTTCGAATAATTACGAAAAGAGGATAATTACTATGAAGACAATTACAACATTACTTAGATCAAAGAAAGTGGTTTCATTTATTTGTTTGGCATTTGTTGTTATGACTATTATGGGTCTTCATAATCATTCGGTTTCCGGTTGTGTCGTTTCTGAGGCTGCATCAGTCAGATCTTATACCTCTGTCAGACTTGCATCGGGAGATACTCTTAACAATATATATACCCGTTACAGAAAGGG
>JAILKW010000051.1 GCA_024693455.1 Lachnospiraceae bacterium | reverse complement strand
AAGCCTCTCGTTCTTGTAAGAAAAAAGGGTAAACTTCCCTGTGAGACCATATCCGAAGAGTATGATCTTGAATATGGCACAGCGACAGTTGAGATCCATAAAGATGCCATACAACCCGGTCAGAAGGTAGTTATAGTTGATGATCTTATAGCAACCGGCGGTACGCTTGAGGCGGCTGTAAAACTTGTTGAAAAACTTGGAGGAAAGGTGGCAAAGATCATTTGTCTTATGGAACTTAAGGGGCTTGAAGGAAGAGAAAAGCTTAAGGGATATGATGTTGATACTGTCATAGCATATGACGGAAAGTGATCATCTTGTTTCGGATTTAAAGGTTTTGAGGTAATTCATGATAAAAACCAGTGTTAAAAAGCCGTATTTTGTCCTGGTCGGCGTTATTATGGTAATAGTTCTCGGAATAGTTGCTTTTACCAAGATGAAGACCGATCTGATACCATCTGTAAAAGTGCCTTATCTTGCACTTGTTACTACGTATCCGGGAGCATCTCCGCAAAGAGTTGAGACGGATATTACCGAGCCGGTGGAGAATACTATAGGAACTCTTTCCGGAATTGAAACACTGACTTCTACATCCGCGGAGAACTATTCTCTAATAATGATAGAATTTACAGAGGATTCGGATATGGAAGCCTGTGCTTCAAAGGTTGCGAGAAGTGTTGAGAATATTACGCTTCCTGATCTGGCAGGTAAACCGATCGTTGTTGAGATTTCTTCGGATATGCTTGCGACAATGTATGTGGGAGTAACGAAGCAGGATGCGGATATCTATGAGCTTACCGACTATGTTAAGGAAGAAGTTGTGCCGGAGTTTAAACGACAGGACGGAGTGGCTTCAGTTTCCGAAGTTGGAGGTGTGATCCAGTCGGTTGAGATCAGACTGATGCAGGATAAGATAGATGAAGTCAACGAACGGATCCTTAAAAAGGTAAACAAGTCTCTGTCGAAGGCTGATAAGGAGATTCAAAAGTCAAAGGAGCAGCTGGATGACGGAAAAGATAAGATAAACAGCGGGAAAAACGAGCTGGAGAATGCTCAGTCCAAGCAGGCAGGAGAACTTGCAAAGTTTTCAAAACAGCTTGATCAGGCACTGGCAATGAAAGCAGCCTACGAATCCCAGGTCAGTAGTTTAACCGCATCAATAGCCGGTCTTGAAGCTGAACGAGACGGATATCAGGCAGCATTTGATAAGGTAAATGAAAATGTTGAGAAGGTTTACCAGGAGAACGGTGCTGAGGATTATCTTCCCAAAGATATACGGGATGCACTGGAACATCCGGAAAAACTGGAGGCTCTCAGGCAGGCGCTTATTCTTGCCGGAGAAGACAGTGAGGCACAGGATGTAAGTCAGGAAGAATTTCAGGCACTTCTTTATGGGGCATATACCAGGGTTAACGAGATAAATGCCGAGATCAACAATCTAAATACGGAACTTTTGGTTGCCAAAAAGGTTTTGGAAGAGGTCGAAAAGTCTGTTGCCGAAGCTGAAAAAAATTATGAGAAGGTTGAAAGCGGAAAGATCACGGCAGCTGCAGCTTTTGGTTCTTCAGCGGCCGAGCTTAATGCTGCCAAAGAAAAACTTGTCGAGAGTGAGGCAAAGATAAAGGAAGCCGAAAAGACACTTAAGGAGTCGGCAAAGGTAGCCAGAGAGAATGCGAATATAGATCAGCTTCTTAAGATGGATACACTTTCAAAACTTATAGCCGCACAAAACTTTGATATGCCGGTAGGATATATATCCGAGGACAAAACACAGTATCTGCTTAAGGTTGGTGACGAGATCAGTAACTTTGAGGAACTCAATCACCTTGTGCTCTGTAAGGTTGCGGGAGTGGGAGATGTAAGACTGTCCGATGTGGCAGAGGTGACTTACATAGACGATTCGGATGAGAACTATGCCAGAATGAACGGAAAACCTGCTATAGTTTTGTCTGTTATGAAATCTTCCACGGCGTTTACTTCAGAGGTTTCCGAAAAATGCGAAGAGGCCATGGAGAAGATGAGTGAGTCCGATAAGGGACTTGACTTTACTGTGGTAATGGATCAGGGTGATTATATAGATGTTATTGTAAACTCTGTTCTTTCCAATCTTATTTTTGGAGCGGTCCTCGCTATATTGGTATTGATGCTGTTTTTGTGGGATCCCAGACCTACACTTGTAATAGGAATATCAATACCGCTTTCCGTACTTTTTGCCATAGTACTTATGTATTTCTCGGGGATCACCCTGAATGCAATATCCCTTTCCGGACTTGCACTTGGAATAGGAATGTTGGTTGATAACTCGGTAGTTTCCATAGAGAATATTTACAGATTAAGAAACGAAGGGATCTCTGCCGGAAGGGCTGCGGTTGAAGGCGCAAAGCAGATAGCCGGAGCGATCACGGCTTCGACGATCACAACCATATGCGTATTCTTACCGATGCTCTTCACCGAAGGTCTTACAAGAGAACTTTTGATGGATATGTGTCTTACCATTACTTATTCACTTGTTGCATCTTTAGTTGTGGCACTGACTGTCGTTCCGGCGATGTCAGCTACCTTGCTAAAAAGCTCTAAAGAGCATGAAGGACGGCTTTTCGACGGATTTTTAGATCTATACGAAGGATTGCTAAGGTTCTGCCTTAGATTTAAGGTCGTACCGATACTTTTATCCATCGTGCTTTTGGCATTTTCGGTCTATACGGTCGGAAGAATGGGAATAGTTATTTTCCCGGAGATGGCAAGTAATCAGGTGTCGGCGGATTTCACATTTCCGGCTGAAACCGAGAATAAAAGATGTGCCAAGCTTACCGATGATATAATTGCGGAATTTGTCAACATAAAAGGTGTTGAGGATGTCGGAGT
>JAILKW010000341.1 GCA_024693455.1 Lachnospiraceae bacterium | reverse complement strand
GATAACAATATAAAATATCTGGGGCTGTCTGATAAAGTCATGGGCTTGATCCGTGAAAAAGTAGAGGCTGATGAAAAAGAGCAAAACATCAAAATATCAGATAGTTTTAAAGAGGCTAAGAGTATCGCGATACGCGAGTATTTTATGAAATCCATTATCAGTGATGCTAAAAGGGGCAGAGAATATGATGCTGATATGTGGAAAAGCCGTATAGACAAAGTCTATAACGATAAGACGATCTGGGATAATATCGCCTTTAAAAGAAACAGCATAAGAGACACTGAATACGAGAAATTCCTAAATAAGAAAATAGAGAACAATGCAGGTGAAGAGCTTATATCCGGTGCCATAAAGAATAATGTGCTCATGTTTAAGGGCAGGATCAATAAATATGAAAAACTTGATGATGACCAGAAAAAGATCTTTGCAATAGCATTGGTTCTTATGGAAAAGGGAGCCATAGGCTATGGAACCGAGGGCACGGGAGCTTTACTTATACCTCACGAAAACCAGACTAAAAATACAGATAAGATAAAAGAAGAACTTGATAAATATGTAAGAGGGGAAGAATTTCATTTTGAAGTAGATTATAAAGAAGCGTTTAACAAGCTGGTGAATTATGGTGAGAGCAGTCTGTTTTATATTGACAGATATACGCTTTCAAGAACGGCTTATGATAAGGCACTGCAGTTTACTCACGCTATCACAGCCAAAAAGCTCGCTTTCGGACCAAAAGATTTAAATCGCCTAAATGACGGATATGCTTCTATAAATGCCGCCTATAACAAATATGGAAAAAATCAGCTTCAGGAGCTCGATAAACTAAAAGGAGAAGAGTTTACTCTTAAGGATGTAAAAAACAAGCTGCTCGAATATACCGATAAAGACATATCTTTTGAAACTGAAGAATCCGTTAAAAAAGCTGCAAAAAGTGTTTATAAGTTTAATGGAAATCTGGTAAGTATAGCTGATAAAGCCGTGACAGTGCAGATGAAAATGAGAGGGCTTCGTGACAGATTAAGGAATATTAACGAAGCAGATCTTAAGCTTTTTGTACGTATCATGCAGGAGAGGGCTGTACTTGATCGTAGTTCAATACCGGAAAATAATGGTCTTCACACAGATCAGAAGAAGAGAAATGCTCTTTTGGAAGCGCTTGCGGCAGACGTGGAAACACGTACAGCTGTATTAAATGGTTTTGATGATACTGATTCCTGCTATCAGGTATTAGTAAACAGCCTTAGTTTTCAGCTTAGGGATGACATCAATTTTACGGGACAGGATCTGACTAAAGATCATTTTGCAGCAGGTGCTTTGAATAGAAAGTACAGGCTTGATTGGGGTCTTCTTGAACGGGCCTTTGAATTCATGGATGAGATCAAAGAACGCAGAGCCATGATCTATGCATTAAGTCATGCATCTGATTATATAGAGTTATCCGATAACGAAGAAGCAAAGAAAGAAAACCAAAAATTAGAAAAACAATTTAGAAAAAAAGAAGATTTTAAACGGGAACATTTCGAGGAGTATATCAGAGGTCAGGCAAATAAGGTTGCCGATGATGAAATACAGCGTGTTGTGTCAGGCTATAACAGCTTAACAGACAAAGAGAAAAACCTGTTCTTTAAGGTGTTGGGCAGAAGGGATATGCTCGACATCTCCAAAAAAGATTATAAAAAGAGTTTTTTCGGTATTGCAGACAGGAATTATGTCAACCAAGCTGAACGGGATAAGCTTATAGATCAGTATATCAGTTCAAATATGGAAGATAATGTCGGGATCACACTTGAGGCTGATGCACATTATAATGCATTGAAATCTTTATTTTCCACGCAGCTAAGCGACAGAGAGAAGTTTACTACTGACAGGGAGATGGCAGGCAGGTTTGCAGTTGAACGAAATCTCTTTATGGGAAGAGCAACAGCCATTGACTGGAAATTGTTCAAGAGGGCCCTTAACTTTGTTTTACGTGCTTCGGAAGAGCTTGAATATACTGAAGGTAATGCGCAGTTATACAGGGGAACAGGAAATCTTTTGGATGATGGAAGGCTTGCAATGGATTATAAATTCCTGCGTAAGAATTTCCACCGTACCGGTAATCAATGGGGCAGATTTGCCGGCAGACTTTTTGGGAGAACTGTTCATAAGGAGATCATAACCAAGGATGTGCTTGAAGGTATTGTGGGATTTGTCGGAACTGTTGATTCTGCTGCAGATTTTTTGGGCTTTTCTTCTGAAGGAGGGCTGCGTAAAGGAATAGGATGGCTGAAAAAAAATACGACAGATTTCCAGTCTTCTGTAGAAAAGTTTCAAAAGAACCAGTCAATTGACCAACAGGTATCTCTTATTGAATTAAAAAATAATGAATATACAGGAAAGAATAAAGAGAAGGCTGAAAAAAAGGAAAGGGAAAGAAGGGAGAAACTTAGCTATTATAAGCATATTGAAGAGGGAATAAATAATGTTATCGCCAATGCCAAGACACTTAACGAAGCCACGGAACAGATAGTGGGATTTTTAAAGGATGATGCGGCGCCGGCTTTAGCAGAGATGGCGCCCAAGATTAAATGGATCGATAAAACCGATGAAATAAAAGCTAATGTTAATGAGCAAAATCCGGTCGAAGAGATAAATAAAAACAGTGTGGCAGATGATTCCTATGGTGACTTCCGCGATACTTTGAAAAACGGCAACGAAAGCTTAAAAGACGTCAAAGAAGCATACGATAAAACAAAGCGTTTTGTTAACGTGGTACATAAAAGCGGAAAGAAATTCGGTCCTACAAAAGGAATCACAAATCTAATTGCTTTTAGTACAGAAAAAGCTGTCAATAAATTTGTTGTAGAATCTTTAATGAAAGAAAGATTATCGTTAAAAAGGAAAAGCGATGAAACAGATGCACAGTTTCTTGAGAGAGAGGCGAAAATATATAGAGAAGAAGTCGATAAACACGTATCAGTTATATTTAAACAACTGCTGAATCAAACTGTTGGTGAAGAGAATGCGGAGAGGCTCCTTGCCGCTGAAAACTATTATTACTCAATAAAGAAGGGTGTTACTGATAATCTTTTAACAGTCTTAAAGGGAAGTTTATATGCCAGAAAATGTGTTTCAAATGTTAAGAATATAGTCACAAGCATTGATAACTTAAAACTTTTGAATATTTCTGAAGATAAATCAAAGGATAAACGTGAAGTAGATGATGAGAATCTTAGGAAGGCCAAAGAAAAAGGAAAGTATGATGAGGCACAGGCAGAGAAAGTAAAAAATATAGTAAATAAACACAGAGGTTTAGGCAGTCTCTCCAAGGATATCGGACAGGCTATACAGAAATTTAATATAGCGGATTCAGCTATCAATCTTGCAATAGAGACTTGTTCCATATGCGGTGGGAAACTATCCGCAGATGCCGGAGTTATCCGTTATGCGATCAAATCCGGCCTGGAATTTGCAATGTTTGCGATGCGGGTTGCCTCAGACAGGGATTCTCTTGCGGCCTATTATAAGAATACAGATGCAGGTAAAACTGTCGTCGATAAGGTTAAAACGGGAATTAAGCGGGCAGGCGATGATGTTTTAATGGAAGAGCTTGACAATGCTTTATCAAAAGACAAAACAAAAGCTTTTGGAAATCTTGTGGATATCATATCGGATGCACGGGGTTACGAGCATACCAGTGAACTGATGGAAAATACAGCCATGAGTATGGCTCAATCTATAGTATTTTGTGCAAGTAATTATAATCCAATGTTGGAAACAAAGCTGATGGCTATAACCGTTATGAGTGTAATGGGACTTAATGATGATATCGGAAATACTTCACCGAAGATAGTGGAAAAGCTGTTTAATAGTTTTAAGATGAACAGATGATAAATAGCATTATTTTAGGAAGAGTTTTAAAGTAGACTGTAATTAAGATATAATAATGAGGTAATTTATCATTAATATAATCATTTAATATCATAATATCATTTATGATAATAAGATTTGATCAAGAGGAGAGATGTTATGAAAAAGAGATTTATCGAGATCGCAGGTATTATTGTTCTTTCAGCATCTTTATTTATCGGATGTGGAAAAAGTACTGCTGATCAGGCCGCTACAGAGGCTAAAACAGAGGCTAAAACCGAAGCTGCAACTGAGGCTGCATCAGAGAAAGCAGAAGCTGCTGAGGCTAAAACGTCCGAGGCTGTATCTGAAGATGAAGCCTCTGAGGCACAATCTGTTTCAGCACCAACAGTAGGTCTTGCAAATCCATGGGTTGATACGACTGAA
>JAILKW010000316.1 GCA_024693455.1 Lachnospiraceae bacterium | reverse complement strand
CGTTTTTGCTATTTCAGGCTCTGTACACCCAATCTGCTGTGCTGCATGCTCAACAGTATCAATAGTCTCACCGTGCTCTGTAAGTCTGTCTCCCATGTTCTTTGAAACAAGAAAATTTTTAACTTTCTCATTGACCATTTTTCCATTAATCTCCTCTTACTATCATGATAAAAAACTATATTCCCGCATATCCGATATCTTTTTCCCATCTATTAAAGCATATAATCCAAGCAGATTTGCTTCCACCCCGGAAGCTCCTATATAAAATCCTGTATATATTATATCTTTCTTTTTTTAGTTATCTCATAAAGCTTGACAAATAGCAATGATACTCTTGCAGACCCATGCCCCCTGACAAAATCCAACATAATAATTTATTATCTATTCCTTTATAGCTATCCCAACGCCAAAGATAAGGTTTTACTCTCCCATCTCTAACCTGTTCGGATATCTTTTCAATATACTCTGCCGCTGATAGAACTTCTCTTTGTTGATATTTGGGATTCCTCACTTTCTCTTGCTTTGTATTGTTTAGATGCTATCACTGGTTTTATTCATTGAAAAATCGTTTGTTCTGATTACCAGTGATAAGTTTTGGTTATTGCGCAACAGAGAAAAACCTGCCTTTCAGTATTCAATAATTACTGAAAAGCAGGTTTAAAAAAGCAAACAATTATTATATTGGGAGTAAAACTATAAGTTAATGTACTATCCCTTCTATAAAAGCAACGGCTTCTTTGATACCACCGCTGTTTTTGAAACTTTCAGACACCTTCCGGGCACCTTGCTTAAAGCTTTTCTCCTCAGTAACATGTTTAACAGCTTTTAATATATCATCTTCGTAAATTGATGAAAGTCTAAATCCGGTCCCAAGTTCTTCTGCACGCCTGGCCACCGCATCCTGCTCCGGTGTTTGGGGAAACAGAATTAGTGGAACCCCGAAATAAAGCCCCTCAGAAACTGAATTCATTCCGCAGTGGGTAATGAATACATCAGCCATCTCCAATACAGCCATCTGATCCACGCTCTCATAAATCTCAATGTTATCCGGCACATCATCAAAATGATCTGTATTTGTCCCCATTGATATAATGACCTGATAGTCAGTCCTACCTAAAACGTTGATACAATTATGATAAAACTCTCTGTTCTGATTCACCGTCCCCATAGAAATATAAACCATTCGATCTGCCTTCTTTTCGTAAGTATCTACGGCGGAACGAATCGACGGACCGATGAAATGATACTTATCAGAGAATGTATCTGAACATGGCTGAAAATACTTTGAAGTATAAACCACCGTATTTGTATCATTATCATTCTGTACAATATCCAAAATACCCTTCACCGGATATCCTTTAGCCTGAAGGCGCCTGATCTGTTTATTCACCTTAGGCATAGAAAACAGCATTTTCAGCGTTTCCACAACTCCATGCTTCATATATCCAGATGAATACTTGTTAAACGCAAAAGTTGTCGTTGAAGAAATAAATGGAATATCATATTTCATCGCTGCCAATTTTCCCCAATAAGCTACAGAATCCGCCACAATAACATCCGGCTGTAATTCGACTATCTTTTCCGTAATCATCTTATCCAGTGCCAGTGTCGATGAAACCAAAAGCTCAACCGCAAATGCCTGATCTTTTCCAACCCGGTCGGCATTTCCCTTGTCTTCCATCTCAAAATCATACCCATCACATGGAATAAACACCGCTCCGGCATTTTCTATTTTTTTTCTGAACAATTCAAACGAAAAATAATAGATATCATGCCCTGCATCTGTCAGTGCCCTGACAAGTCCAAGCGTCGGATTCGTATGACCATGTGCGGGAATGCAAAACCACGCTATTTTCATAATTTCTCACTCTTCTCCTTCTGCTTTCTTTTCCATAACATCGCCACAAAGACAGTCTCCACGTCCTGTGTCTGTCATATGTTATATTCCAATTTTTATCAACTATCTTATAACCTGGTATCTCATTCTGATGTATGAATCTTCTAAAGTATCACATTCTATTAGTTTCAACACACCTAACCGGGACAAATCCGCCTCATTTTCAATTGAATCACCATCAATTAATGTTGAAGTACTCTTCCCACCAATCAGAATTGGAGCAACAACTATATCGATATAATCAAATAATTTTTCTCGTAAAAACATGCCATTTAAGGTTCCGCCTGATTGAACTGTCAATCTCTCACATCCATAATTTTGCTTCAATATTTCAAGAGCAGCTGATAAATCTAGTTTTTCCTGATATATCAGATGCAAATTATTTTCATTAACACTAAATGCAGGATGAACCTTATTTTGAGTTATTATAACCAATTCTTTTGAACGGGCACAAAAATACTTAACACCATGTTCAGTTAAGTGGTTATTATCAAGTAGGACAAATGATACCGGAGTCTTCTCCGGGAGATCGGCTGTATTTACACCCATTTTTGCCTGAACTCTTCCGGTATTAAATGACCATATATCTGTTGTCTGCTCTATTTCATAGTATTGATGTAACCCTTCTTTTACCCCATCAATAGTAGGGAAATCTTTGTCGACATCAAGATTATCCGATGCCCCGGGACTAATTTTTCCGTCAACTGACATAAGCATAAAAAGTGTTGTAATTGGTCTATTCATACTAACCCTATAATTCATTTCAATACCCTAAACTTACTATGTTGATTCATTTGATTGCATTTTACATACCGTTCGTTAGCTGGTCAAATTTCCTTTTTGCACGAATAATTCACGAAATTCCTTGCGCCCGGGCACCCACGCTTTTTCATAAATATGTGTAAAATGATTCTTCACTGTCTGCTCCGATATTCCAAACATATATGCAATTCTTCGATTAGAGAATCCGGACACCTTTAGATAGCCAAGCTCAAGCTCACGCCTTGTAAGTCCAAACTGTTTGGCGATTCTGATATACTGATCCTTTGTGATATTAGGTTCATTCATCGCCTAAATCCATTTCTTCATTCATCTTACGTTCAGCATTCAGCCTGAGCGGCAGAAGGAAAAATTCAACTATAACTGCATAAAAACCGGCAAGAAAACATACAGCTAAATTAGGCCCTATAGTAGATGGATCGTCCAGCCTGCCAAGCAAAAGAACACCGGAAATAATAATTGCAAACAGAGCTCCATATATGGTAAGTTTCTGAGCTGCATCCACAGCACTGATTATATTTTTAAGTTCCAAAAGACTATACCTTTTAATCCCTACAGAAAATGATTTTGTAAAATCCTTCCATTCTCCCATAATTAAAAGACCGGGAATCAGAATCATCAAGATCATCAAAATCGATGGCAAATCAATAAACCAGACAGCAGCTGACATTCCTCCACTTCTCAAAGCAACATTAAATATGAATATTACAACGAATAGTATCAGCTCACCCATCAAAATCACTCTTATATTTTTCTTCATGATATGCTCCTTTCAAGAGTATTTTATTTATTCTTTACCTAACTCTATCATGGTCGGGTAAGAAATTATATGGTACCTTTTTAGAAAAAAGAGACCGGCATATGTACCCGATCTTTTTTCAATAATTATATGTATGCTTTTCAAACTATACATTATCAATATAATCAGCCTCAAATCGCATACAATCGAATTTTAAGTTAATTCATATTTTTCTGTTTTTCCTCCGGAAGGAAGGGTGGGATATTATTAATGATAGCGTTAAACTCAACTTTAACGCTATCATGGAATAAAAAAGAGCATAAATCGTTCTTTTTTATAAGGGGTTCTTATTATATTTGAAATATTTTTGAATATGATAGGCAGATAAAATTCCGATATAATTCACCTAGAAAAAGCATATTTTCCGAGTTCATATGCTTCTTTCATGTATACACTTTTTCTTGTCATGGATGGGGTTCCACAACCATATCCCAAAACCATTCCCTGATCTTCAAAGTTGATGTAACGGACAAGCGTCTTATAGTGCGCTACCAAAGCATCAAACGTCC